>JAPOLF010000003.1 GCA_029977305.1 bacterium
AAGCCAGCGATCGGGATGGAGCTGCGGAGCCCACCATTTCGGCCGCAATCCGTCGCTGGGCTCGACCGACCAGCGGAACCGCCGTTCCTCGATCGCTCGTCCCCAGATCGCCCCGAGATACGCGCGCGCGTCGCGGGCAAGGTCAGCGGAAGTCCGGCGATCATTGGAGGCGGGATGCACGGTCATGAGGGGATCGGCAATCACGGCCACCGCCTCTGGCTCACGAAGCTCGAGCAACCCCACCGCGAGTCTCAGCGCGTCGGAGTCGGTGACAACCGGCCCCACATCGGTCCCCAGCGCACCTCGTCGATGGACCACGGCGTGGGCAGCGATGACCATCGGTTGAAGCCACATCACCGGCGGAATGCCGAGGAGGCGCTTTGAACGTGGCACCACCTCCGATTCCCGCCCCGACGGATGTCGTCGGCGCCAGTTCACCCGGACCGCCTTGGTCTTCTGGCCAAACGCGGCGAGTGCGCGCGCCAGAAAGTCAGCGTCCCAGAGAACTCCATCATGGGCATACGCGACCCATGATCCCCGGACCATCTCCCCGAGCTGGTCATCGTCTTGCTGTGCCGGGACACGCCACACCCGGACTCGCGGGTCATCCTGCGGCGGCAGCACGCGCTCCTCGTCAGCGGGAGCCAGCACGATCACCTCGAGATCGGCCATCGTCTGGGCAAGCACCGTCTCCAATGCCGCGTCGATCTCCGGCGAATATGTGCCAGCGGCGAACACGACCGTCACACGGGGCGGCACCGGGTTCATGGACTCGCCTCCAGAGTGGATCTCGTCTCCCGCACCAGCATAGCAATGGTCAACGCGGCGAAAACGCCCATGAGGGCGAGCACATACGCACTTCCGGAGAGGCCGATCGAGGCCGCGACCCACCCCACCGTCAACGGGCCGAGCGTCGCCCCGACATCGCCGATCAACCGCCACACCCCGAGGAACTCCCCGGTCGCGCCGGGCGGCGCCAGATCTGCACCGAGCGTCATCATCGCCCCCGAGCCGAGACCGTTCCCCAATCCGATCACCACCGACGCCGCCATCAACCCGACGAACCCGTGGGCGAACGGGATCATCGCCACGCCGAGCGCCATGATCGTGAAACTCGGCACCGAGGCGACCTTCCGCCCAAACCGATCCATGACGACCCCGGCCGGCACGAACATCGCAACGTCGGTCAGCGCCCCGACCGTCATGATCAAGCCGATATCCGCCGCGTTGAGATGCAAGCGGTCCGCACCGTACAGCGGGATGATCAGGTAACGCCCGGCACGGATCATCTGCGCGAAGGTGAGCGCCACGGCCGCCGCGCTCAAGTCCTGCCAGTTCCGGTGGAGCGCCACGCGCACCACCGCCCAGCGCTCCCGATGTGGCGGTCCGGCGACCCGCGGCACGGGTTTCAGGAGGACCACCGAGATCACCAGCGCGAGCCCGGCCAGCATCGCTGCGACCACGAACGACCAACTCAGCCCGACCAGGTCGGCGATCACCCCGCCGAGCACCGGCCCGAGGAACAGCCCGATCCGGTTGATCCCGCCGAAGGTCGAGAGCGCCTTGCCGCGCTGTCCCACCGGAATCGCCTCGGCGATGTAGGCGTGCCGCGACAGCCCCCAGATCGCGGTCCCGATCCCGGCGAGGACCCGCAGCACGACCACCCACGTAAAGTCGCCGGCGATCGCCAATGCCAGCGTGCTCACCGCCACCAAGGCCGAACCGCCGATCATCGCCGGCCGCAACCCGAAACGGCCGAGCGAGGCCCCCGCCGGCACATCCATCACCAGCGTGCCGATGGCGGCGGCGCCCACCGCGATGCTGATCGCCTTGTAGCCCACGCCGAATGACTGCGCATAGAGCGGTAGCGTCGCGATCAGCAACCCCTGGCTGAAGGCGAGCAGGGCGGTCGGCAGGTACACCGCGAGGATCGTGGGCGGGATGGACATCCGCTTCATCAACACGTTGTCATTGGCCTCAGAGGAGCGATCGTTCGCCGCTTGGGACGGTTGACATCGCCCCGACTCCCGGCACGCGGAGTCTATCGTGCCTCACCGACCAACCGCCTGTGGCATCATCGTGCCGTCGCCAATCTGCCCGATGAGGCGCGGGGCGAAGAGGAGCACGCATTGTTGAACACCTCGTTCACCATCTCCAAACGCGCCGTACTCGTTGCAGCGCTCGCCATCGTTGTCGTCGCCGGGATGCTCGCGGGGACATTCCTGGTCTCCTCGGCAGGGGGCCGGAAGAAGGCGAACGAGTGGAACTGGCTGGTTGGGACCACCTGGATCGTTCCGAAGACGAACCTTCCAGCGGTCTCCTTCGACCCGGAGACGCAGGTCATCAGCAAAGTCCGGGACCAGACCGTGTACCAGATCACCGGCTACCGCGACGCCTACTTCTGGGGTCCGACCGCATCGAGACTCGGAAACGGCCCCATCATCTGCTCGTCGTTGGTCGGTTCGGTCACCCCTCAGGGCGAGGTATTTCTGCTGTTCACCCAGTATCTGGGCAACGATCAGACAATCTTGAACACAGGCTTTGGCCAGATGATCCGGAAGAATGGCACGTGGACGATGCAGAACCAGACCGGGACGTCCACCTTCGCGCATTGGGCCTACATGGTGCAGTCAAGCCCGGGCGACGCCACGTGGGAATCGCTGCCCGGCGTCGACATGTCCGTGGATGAGTTCATGAGCGGCTGCCCCGCTGGCCCCCAGCCGGAGAACTAGCCTTTCCGCGATCCGGTTCAGCGCAACGAAACGACACCTGGCCCGGTCCAATGGCCCGGCGGCACGTTATGCCGCACACTACCCAGCAGAGTCCCGCTGTGGGCCGCCGAACTGTCGGGGCGGACCGCGGCCACGGGTTCCCTCTACCAGACCACCCGCCATCGCCCCGGAGTCGCCCGTGATCTTCAAGTTCTTCAAGCGCAAGAGCCAGCCCGACGTCCAGATCGAGCAAACCCTCGAGAAGACGCGGCGAGGTGTCTTCTCCGAGATCTCCCGTCTCTTCGATCGCGGCAGGCTGGACGAAGAGTTCTATGAGGAACTCGAGATGCTGCTGATCCAAGCCGATGTCGGCTGGGATGTCAGCCAAAAACTGGTCGCGGACCTCCGCCAACGTGTCGAGACCCTGAACATCGAGGATTCCGCCCTCGCCCGCGACATCCTCCGTGAGGAGATGATCGCCCTGCTCGAGTTCTCGATGCGGAACCGGCAGGTGAAGATCCTGCAGCGCGGGGTCCCGTTCGTGATCATGGTGGTCGGCGTCAACGGCGTCGGGAAGACGACCTCGATCGCCAAACTCGCCGCCTACCACCAAGGCTTCGGGCGCTCGGTGATGCTCGCCGCCGGCGACACCTTCCGCGCCGCTGCGATCGACCAATTGAAGATCTGGGGCGATCGCCTCGGCGTGCCGGTCATCGCCGGTGAGCAAGGCGGCGATCCCGGTGCCGTCGTCTTCGATGCCATGCAAGCCGCCCATGCGCGCAACGTCGACGTCCTCATCGTTGACACCGCGGGCCGCCTCCACACCAAGCACAACCTGATGGCCGAGCTCGGGAAGCTCCGCACGATCATGCAGAAGACCGTGCCCGATGCGCCGCAGGAGACCATCCTCGTCATCGATGCCACCACCGGCCAGAACGGCCTGGTGCAGGCGAACGAGTTCTCCAAGTCCGTCAAGATCAGCGACATCCTCATCGCCAAGCTCGACGGCACCGCAAAGGGTGGCATCGCATTTGCGGTCGCAAAAGAACTCGGCACCCCGATCAGTTACATCGGCACCGGGGAGAAGGCCGTTGATCTGGCAGAGTTCCGCCCCGATGTGTATGTTGACTCCCTGTTCTTCGGCGAGGGTGGCCTCACCGACGACTGACGCGCACCGCGCACGCACCCAGCCGCCTTGCAGTTCCGGAGCAATCGCCCATGTTCGAATCATTGACAGATCGGCTGAATGAGACCTTCACCAAGCTCGGCCGCAAGGGCCGCCTGACCGAGCAGGATGTCGACGAGGCGATGCGCGAGGTGCGGCGCGCCCTCCTCGAGGCCGACGTCAACTTCAAGGTCGCCAAGGACTTCGTCGCCGCCGTGCGCGAACGTGCTGTCGGGCAGGATGTGCTCAAGTCGCTGACCCCGGCGCAAACGGTGATCGGCATCGCCAACGAGGAATTGATCAAGGTTCTCGGTGAGGATGTCGAGCCGCTGCGCAATCCCGACAAACCGCCGCAGATCATCATGCTGGTCGGGTTGCAGGGATCGGGCAAGACGACCCACGCCGGCAAACTCGCACTCCACCTGCGGAAGGGCGGACGCGCGCCGTTGCTCGTCGCCGCCGACGTCTACCGCCCAGCCGCGGTCAAGCAGTTGGAGACTCTCGGCAAGCAGGTCGGCATCCCCGTGTACGAGGAGGGCACCACCTCCAGTCCCGTGGTGATCGCCGAGCACGCCGTTGCCTACGCCAAGGAGCGCGGCCTCAACCCGGTGATCATCGACACCGCCGGTCGCCTCCAGATCGACGACGCCCTGATGCAGGAACTCGTCGACATCCGGGAGACCGTCCACCCCACGGAGATCCTCCTCGTCGCTGATGCGATGACCGGGCAGGAGGCCGTCGGGGTCGCCGAGACCTTCCACACCCGCGTCGGAGCCACCGGCCTGATTCTGACCAAGATGGATGGCGATGCCCGCGGTGGCGCGGCGCTCTCGATCCGGGCGGTCACCGGGGTGCCGATCAAATTCATCGGCACCGGCGAAAAACTCGACGCTCTGGAGCCGTTCTATCCGAACCGGCTCGCCAGCCGCATCCTCGGCATGGGCGACGTGCTCTCCCTGATTGAACGCGCCCAGCAGACGATGACCGGCGAGGAAGAGGATCCAGAAAAGCTCCAGCAACGTCTGATGAAGGGACAGTTCACCCTCGAGGACTTCCTGAGCCAGTTGCAGAAGATCAAACAGATGGGCCCGCTCAGCCAGATCCTCGAGATGCTGCCCGGCGTGGGCCAACAATTGCGACAGGCGAAGGCGGAGATCTCGGACGACGCCTACAAGCACATCGAGGCGATCATCTATTCGATGACCGCAGATGAGCGGCGCAATCCGGAGATCATCGGCAAGCAGCGCACGGCGCGCATCGCCAAGGGAAGCGGCCGCACGCCGCAGGAAGTCAAAGCACTGCTGAAGCAGTTCGAAGAGATGCAGAAAATGATGGCCCAGATGGGCAAGTTCGCGAAGAAGGGCAAGATGCCCCCGGGGCTCGGCAAGGGCGGATTCCCCGGACTCCCGTTCTGATCACTCGCTCGCCCGAATCCGCGGAGGCACGATGACCGCGACACTCACCCGGATCTCCCGCTACTCCGCCCTCGCCCTGTTGCTCAGTCTGGTGCTGGCTGCATGCGGCGGGAAGACCGAACCGTCCGCCTCGGCACCGGAGGCGACGACCGTCGCGGAGGCCGCGGCCAGTCCTGCGGCGATGGACCAATCCGCCTTTGATCTGCCGGGCGTCGCCACCCCGGTGCCACCGCGCCCGGAGATCGCGGGCGTGGTCTTCTTCGACGTCGCGAGCCGCGCCCACACCGATGAGGCCGTCACCTACGACCAATCGCCGCCCGTCGGCGGGGCGCATGCGCCAGCGTGGCAGAGTTGCGCCTACTATGAGGCTGCGATCCCCAACGAGCGCGCCGTCCATTCGATGGAGCATGGCGCGGTATGGATAACCTACAACGCCAACCTCGCCAACCCGGATCGCAAAATCCTCAAGTCCCTCGCGAAGAACAACCCGTTCGTTCTCGTCAGCGAGTACCCCGCACAGGACTCACCGATCGTGCTCAACGCGTGGGGCGCGCAGCTCCCGCTTGACCATGCCGATGACGACCGCCTGCAAGCCTTCGTTGATTTCTATGCCGACAACGGACCGGAGAAGGCTCCATGTGTCGACGGCGGCTCCACGGAAGTGGCCACGTCTTGAACACGCGCTCCAGAGGGGAACTCATGACAGGCAAACGCATCACCATGGGCCGCTGGCTTACCGTCATCGTGACCCTCGGCCTCTTCTTGACCTCACTGCAGCCGACCGCGGGGTACGTCGGGGAGGAGCAGGCGTCTGGGACCGCCATCGCGCAGGCGCAGCGCCGTCCGCACCGCCCGCAAGTCGTCGACGCCGAGGCCATGCGCAACCGCCGCCCCAACGAGACGTGGTACATCGTCTCGCTGAAAGACGACCGCGTCGATCCGGTCGCCGTCGCCGAGGAGACGCGCAGCGTCGCGCCCGAGTCGACCGCCATCGGCTTCATCTACCGCCACGCCATCAACGGGTTCTCCGCACGCCTCACCCGCCGACAAGTGGACCGTCTGAAGGCCGATGACCGGGTCGCTGGGGTGATGGTCGATGGCCCGGTTGAGCGGTACATCCAGACGATCCCGGATGGCGTGGACCGGATCGAGGCCTCGCCGCTCGAGAAGAACGCCACCGCGCGCATCAACGGGATCGACGGGGCCGACGGCAGTATCGAGCGGGTGAACGTGGGTGTCGCGGTGCTCGATGGTGCCGTGTACCCCGGCAACACGGACCTGAACTTCGAGGCTCAAATCGATTGCACGAATGACGCGGAATTCGGCGGGGATTGGCACGCCACGCACGTCGCCGGGACCATCGGCGCTCTCGACAATACCGATCGCGTGGTCGGTGTCGCCCCCGGAGTGAAGATCTATTCATACAAGGTCTTCCCAACAACCGGGCCGGGGAGTTGGAGTTACGTCACGTGCGCTCTTGATGCCATCGCGGAGAATCCGGCGCTGACGCCCGTTGCCAACATGAGCCTCGGTGCAGATTACGACCAACCGGTGGACGACGGCAATTGCGGCAACACCTTCAGGGATCCTGTGCATCAGGCGATTTGCCAAGTGGTGAATGCAGGCGTGACCGTTGTTGTCGCTGCCGGAAATGATTGTATTGACGCGCAGTTTGTCGTCCCTGCAGCGTATGACGAAGTTATCACCGTCGGTGCGATGACCGACAGCGATGGGCTCAACGGCGGGGCTGGCTCCGCGCTTTCCGATGAGAATTGCGCCCAACAGGCCGTCAACGCCCCCGATGACCAATTCGCGCCGTTCAGCAACTGGGGTGATGACGTCGACATCCTTGCCCCGGGTGTCGAAGTCTTGTCATTGTTCTACAGCGATCAGTTCCACAACAGCGGCACCGCATACGCATCTGGGACCAGCATGGCCGCTCCGCACGTTGCCGGGGCCGCCGCTCTCTACATCGCGACCCACGCCACCGCGACGCCCGCCGATGTGAAAGCCGGCCTCCTCGCTGCTCGCGAGGCGGTTACCATCCCCAACCCATGGCCAAACGGCGGCCCCGCCCAAATGACGCAGGGCGTGCTCAACGTCAACGACTATGGCGCGTGGGGCAGCATCCCGGACACCACCGATCCGACGGTCTCGATCACCTCGCCCGCCGCCGGCGCCAAGGTGAAGTCGCCGGTCGTCATCCACGTCACCGCCGCCGACGCCGGCGGCAGCGGCCTGCGCAACGTGAAGCTCTTCCGCTGCACGGGAACGACGGCGGACACCTGCACCACCCAGATCGGCACGGATACCTCGGCCCCCTTCTCCTTCACGGTGAAGCAGAAGAAGGGCACCCTTACCTTCATGGTGACGGCCACGGACAACGCGGGAAACACGACGAACTACCCGGTACGCAGCGTCACCATCAAACGCAAACGCTGATCGCCTTCACTCGGCGGTGATCACCAAGCGGCGGAACAGCTGCTCAAGCTCACGCGCAGGATCATCCGTCGCGCCGCCATGGACCGGCCCCGGCTGCACCACCGTGCTGGCCGGGGCGGTGATCCACCCGAACCGCTCCGGTGCCGGCAGCAGCGCGATCTCCCCGCCCCGTGGATCACCTTCGGCGACCAATTGGATTGAATCCAGCATCACGCGCACGGCATCTCTGTCGAGATTCGGGGCGAGAAGGTGCAGGCGCGTTTCGTCGACGGCGATCCGCACCGCAAGGAACCGCTTCGCCCGCGCATGCAGCACCACGCCGACATTGATGCGCTCGCCGCGCTCGATGCTCGGCACCACCTGCAGCACGGCGTAGGCATAGGGCACTCGCTCAGCCACGGTGCACCGCCTGTCGCATCTCCTCGGCCGCGGCGACCCATGCGCGCGGTGCCTCCATCCGAAGGCGGAACCACGCGCGGTAGTGCGCCCGGTGCTCCTCCACGCTGAGGTGGATCGGCACCTGCTCCAACCATTCGTCCGGCACGGCATCCACTGCCGCCGCGATCGCCTCCGGGGTGACTCGCGGCGCGATACGGGCATCCGCCTCGGTGATGCTCCCCGCGATCGGCAGGAAGATGTGCTGCTCGATCCCGGCGAATGGCTTCGTCGCGTGACCGAGTTCCTTCTGGGAGCCGATCCACCGGTGGTGCTGATAAAGCGCTGCCCCGTGGTCGATCAGGGTGAGGTTCCCGTTGCGGCGGAGCAGGTTCGGATTGCGTGGGGTGCGATCGATGTTCATCACGAGCGCGTCGAACCAGACCACGTCGGCCGCGAGGTCCGGCGAAATCCCCGCCAGCCCCGGCGCCCCGATCGCCACCGCCCCGGAGAGGTAGTCCATCCCGAGGTTCGTCCCCGCGCTCCGCTCCAGCAGTTCTTGGATCTCGGAATCCGGCTCGCCGAGGGCCAGTGCCGGATCGACCTCCACCACCACCAATTCCGGGATCGGCAACCCGGCGGCGCGGCCGATCTCGCCGACCACCGTCTCTGCGATCAGGGCGCGAATCCCCTGCCCCGCCCCGCGCAGTTTGACCACATACATGCCGTCATCATCCGCCTCCACCAAGGCAGGCAGCGACCCGCCTTCCCGCAGGGGCGCGACGTAGCGCGTGGCGACAACCGACCGCAGCATCATCCCTCCCGACCAATCCGTGCCCACGTTGTCGCACGGCGATCCCCGCTGCCGCAACCCGCTGGCTGCCCCCGCAGGTCCGACTTCGCGCGGTCCCCACCCCCCGCGAAACCGAATCCGCGGACTGTGCGTCTCCATGGGCAACACGGGAAGCACGCGGTTTCGCCGCCGTCCTTCCCGCCGCCGATCACGGGACTGGGAGAGAGCACGCATGGGCACCGCAACCACCGCACTGCGCATCGGGATCGTCGCCGCCGCCTTCGGCGTCATGGCTGCCGGAACTGGCGACGCCTCCGCCAAGTCCGCGGTCGCCGATTGCTCGCCCGCCCCGGCCGTCCAGATTTATGGCGGCACCATCACCAACACCACCAACGTCGACCTCTCCGCGAACGGCGGCACCGGGATCGCCGATGCCTCGGGTGGCGATGACAACTTCGCCATGGAACAGGGCGAGGGCGTGGCCGCCTCCGGCAACGGCGGCGGGGCAGATGCCGCCGCCAACGGCGGTGCCATCGCTGCTGGCGAGGTCAACTCCGGCAACAACGCCGGCACCGCGATCGTGGTCGGCGACACCGTCGGCGGGACCATGTGCGACGGAGTCCCCACCGTCTCGGTCAACGGCGGCACCATCACCAACGTCACCAACATCAGCGCCACCGCAGATGGCGGCACGGCCATCGCTGATGCCTCGGGCGGCAACAACAATGTCGCCATCGGGGGCGGTTCCGCCGGCAACGTCGGCGCATCGGTGGCCGGCGCCGGGAACGGCGGAGGTGCCAACGCAGCAGCCAACGGTGGCGCGGTGAGCCTGGGCGACATCAACTCCGGCAGCAATGTGGGTAACTCGATTGCCGTCGGCAACACCATCAGCGGTGGCATCACCCCGGGCAAGCCCGGCAAGCCTGGTGGCAACGAGATCAAGGTCCCCGGCACCGTGCCGACCGTCGAAAAGATGCCCGAAACCGGAACCGGCGGCCTCCCCCTCTCTGGGGCGACGCTCGCTGGCATCGCCTCCGCAGCGGCAGGATTCCTCGGATTCCGCCGCCGCTCCTGATTCGCGAGTTCCGGCCGGTGACCCACCCCAAACCCACCACCGGCCTTGCTCGACGTGAACACCCTCGGCAGACGCCGGGGGTGTTCTGTTTCCCTTCCGGCCCGCAGGTTCTACAGTTGCCCTGACCGGGAGCCACAGATGCCGAACGACGCCCAGCACAACCCACCGGGCGACGCCTCGTCCTCCACCTTGCGACGCCTCCGCATCATTGCGGTGGTGGTGCCGGTGGTTTTCCTGATCGCGATCGATGTCCTCCATCACGTGGACGATCCCCCGTGGCTCAGTTCGTGGCCCGGCACGTTGCTCCTCGGAGGCGTCGTGGCACTTGGTGCCCTCTTCTTCTCCGAGATGATCTTCGCCACCTTCCGCCGTATCCGGAATGACCTTGATCTGCGCAACCGCGAACTTCTCGCCCTGCATGAGGCGGGGCTCGAGATCATCGGCAACCTCGATCTCGACGCCGTGCTCCAGCGGGTGGTCGATGAAGCGCGCGACCTGGCGCACGCACGCTACGGTGCGCTGCTCGTCCTCGATGATCGCGGCGGGGTCGCCTCGTTCCACACCTCCGGGCTCGATGCCGAGACGCTGGCCAAGATGGGACACGTGCCGGTGATGCATGGCGTCATCGGCACCGCGATGACCGATGGTGCCCCGCTCCGCATCGACGACCTCCGCAACGATCCGCGCAGCGTCGGTGCACCGGCCGGCCTCCCGCCGATGCACAACGTGCTCGCGGTGCCGATCCGATCGCACCACATGCTCGGCAACCTCTTTGTCACCGAGTCGCTCTCCGGCGAACCCTTTTCCGCGCAGGACGAGGCCACCCTCAGCCGCTTCGCCACGCAAGCCGCGCTCGCGATCGAGAACGCCACCCTGCACCAACAAGTGCGTGCCCTCGCCACCACCGAGGAGCGCGATCGCATCGCCCGGGAGATGCACGATTCCCTCGCGCAGGTCCTTGGATACGTGAACACCAAGTCCCAAGCCGTCGCCGCATTCCTTCGGACCGGGGACATCACCCGCGCCGAGCAGAATCTCGACCAACTCGCCGCCGCCGCCCGCGACGCCTACGCCGACGTGCGCGAGGACATCCTCGCGCTGCGCACCCACCCCGATACCCACGACGGTCTCGCCGTCGCCCTCGTTGCCTACGGCGACCAATGGAGCCGCCAAGCCGAGGTCCCGCTGCGGTGGGAGCCTACCTCCCCCAAGGACCTCCCCGCCCTCGAACCCTATGCCGAGGTGCAGATCATCCGCATCTTCCAGGAGGCCCTCGCCAACGTGCGCAAGCACGCAGAGGCCACCGAGGTGGTCGTCTCCCTGATGGCGAGCCCAACCAGTCTCGCCCTCGAGGTCACCGACAACGGGCGCGGCATCACCTCACCGGAACCCGGCGCCGCCCGCTTCGGACTTGCGATCATGCGCGAGCGAGCCGAGTCCGCAGGAGGCATGCTCACGGTCGCACCGAGCACGACCGGCGGCACGCGCGTCCGGGTGGAAATACCTTTCGTGTTGCAGCATCCGTCGGGGAGGGGTAGCCATGCGCATCCTGATCGCTGACGATCACGCCCTCTTCCGCGACGGCCTGCGCAGCCTCCTCGAGGCGCGCGGGCAAGAGGTCGTCGGCGAGGCGAACACCGGTCGCACGGCGGTGGCACTCGCGCGCGACCTGCATCCCGACATCGTCCTGATGGATCTGGACATGCCGGACATGGGCGGCCTCGAGGCGACGCGCCTGATCTCCGCCGAGATGCCCGACATCAACGTGGTGGTCGTCACCGCCTCGGAGGAGGAGGCTGACCTCTTCGAGGCGATCAAGAGCGGCGCCCACGGCTACCTCCACAAGAACCTCGAGGCGGATCGCCTGATCGCCCTCTTGAACTGGGTGATGGCGGGCGAACCGGCGCTCACCCCGGGATTGGCGCGAAAGGTCCTCGGCGCGTTCGCCGCGCCGCCGGCACACGCGCCCAAGCCCGAGACGCCGGATGAGTCCCTGACGCCGCGTGAGTCCGAGGTGCTCGATCTGCTCGCCCAAGGGGTCACCTCGACGCGCGATCTCGCCGATCGCCTCTTCATCAGCGAGAACACCGTCAAGTACCACCTCAAGCAGATCCTGCAGAAACTCCACCTGCAGAACCGGGCCCAGGTCGTCGCCTACGCCATCAAGCACGGCCACGGCGCCCCGACGAGCGACTGACCCTACCCCATCGGATAGGCAACCAAAGCTCCGGAAACGCCCCGCCGGGATGGGGTGCGCACGGCCTCCGCTCGCCACACTATGCGCGGAGGCAGAGATGATGATCGCAACCGATGCCAACACCAGAACCCACCGCCAGCTCCCGCTCATCGGGATGGCATGGGTGGTGGTGCGCATCGGGGTCGGCTGGTTCTGGCTCGATCAAGGCACCGCGCAGGCCCGCAGGGGCGCCGCCGCGGTCGGGACGATCGAATCGGTGGCCGGGGTCGCCATCATCCTCGGGATCCTCGTCGGGGTCTCCGCCTCCGTCGCCCTCATGGTCGGCTGGACCGGCATCGCAACCGTCGCAGGAACCCATCTTGCGATTGACGCCGCTGCGGTCGCCGCGACCCTCAGCCTCATCTGGGGTTGGAAGGTCGCCGGAACCATCGGATTCGACCACTGGCTGCTCGCGCGGGTCCGCCGCGCTGCACGACCGGTGGAGCGAGGCACGACGTCGGTCGCGCCTCAACCGCCCGTGCGGTAGTCGACGCGGTCGACCCACGGGCAACGCGTGCGGGGAGATCCCGCAGGAGGATCAGGGCCATGGGCCTCATGCAGTTTCCGGTCGCTCCGAAAGTCGCCGAGGAGCAGGTGCAAGAATTCCTGAGGCATGCCGGCGCGAACCGCCGCACCATGCTGCGATCCGGTGCCGGCCTCGGGTTGGCCGCCGCAGCCCTCGCGAGTTTCGGTGGTGCTGCCACCTTCGCCCAGGAAGCCACCCAGGCCCCGGGAGAGAGCGTCGGATCGGACCCGCACGCGGAGGGCACCGGTCACGCATCGCCGGTGCCGAGTGGCGAGGCGGTCTTCACCCTCTACGATCCGTCCCTCCCCGCGGTCGAGAACGGCGACAAGGACATCACCATCGTTGCCAAGGACGCCGCCGTCTTCGTCGCCAAGGACGTCCCCTACGCCGGGTGGACCTACGACGGCACGATCCCCGGACGGGCCCTCCGCGTCCGCGAGGGCGACATGGTGAACTTCACCTTCGAGGTCGACCCGACGGCCTCCACGGCCCACTCTGTCGACTTCCACTCGGCGAAGACGCCGCCGAACGTCAACTACAAGACCGTGCTCCCCGGCGAGTCGTTCTCCTGGTCGTTCCCGGCGACCACCGCCGGTTGCTTCATGTACCACTGCGGCACGCCGCCGGTGCTGATGCACATCGGTGCCGGGATGTACGGGCCGATGATCGTCGATCCGAAGGACGGGTGGGATCCTGCGCAGGAGTTCGTCTTCACCCAGAGCGAGTTCTACCTGAAGGAAGGCGAGAACGGCTTCATGGTGCCGGACTATTCGGCGATGCTCGGCAACGGCAGTGCCACCTTCGTCACCTTCAACGGCTACGCCAACCAGTACGTCGACAACCCGATCCCGATCAAGGTCGGTGAGAAGGTTCGCGTCTTCGTCCTCAACGCCGGGCCGAACGTGTGGTCGAGCTTCCACGTGGTGGGCGCGATCTTCGACAAGGCCTACATCAACGCCAACCCGAACAACCTGCTCCAGGGCCTGCAGTCGATCACCATCGGACCAGGGGACGGCGCGATGGTCGAGTTCACGGTCGAGGAACCAGGCAACTACGTTGCGGTGAACCACGCCTTCGGGCACGCCGCTCAGGGTGCGATCGCGATCTTCGCGGCCTCCTGATCGACACCCGCAGCACTCCCGGGGCGAGGAATGGTCTCGCCCCGGGAAACCGCCATTCACGGATGACCACCATGGACGACCGCACCATCACCAGCGACACGGGCTTGTTCACGCTCCCCGCGCGACGGCGGGTGATTGCCGTGTTGGGCGTCGTGCTCATCGCAGCGTTGGTACTGCTCGTCACGATCTGGTGGCCGACCCATGACACGCCACCAGCATCGGAGCTCACCGCCCATCCGCCGTCCGCGTGGTCGATCACGGATGAGGGACTCACGGTGGACGTCCCGGAAGGGTTGGCAGCTTACGGCCACCCGTTCGCGCTCCCACCGACCATCACGTTGCACCCAGGACAGCGCATCATCGTGCGCAACCACGATTCCATCACCCACGTGGTGCTAGGCATGGCGGTGAAGGCAGGACGCTCCGCCGATCGTGTGCTCGAGCGGCCCGGACTGGAGATCTACAGCGACGGCTGCGCCGCCCACACCGTCGGCATCGGGATGACCACGCTGATCATCACGAAGGCCGCCCCCACGCCCTAGCCGTCACGGCATCAAATCAGCGGGCCGCGTGCCCAGCGAGACGGAGACGGTCACCTCCGAGTTTCCGCGCTTGAGCACCACGTCGACGACATCACCGGGGCGGAAATCGAACAAGGCCTCGACGAACGGGGTGTCACGCGTGACCTCGGTCCCGCCAATCGCGAGGATGATGTCCCCCTGCCGGATGCCGGCCTCACCAGCCGGTGTCGTCTGATCGACGAAATCGACCACGAACGCCCCAACCGGTTCGTCCATGCCGAGGCTCTTCGCATCCTCACGCGTCACGGGGCGCGCGGTGATCCCGAGGAACGGGTAGGTCACCTCGCCCTCCGCGATCAGCGCGGACGCGACCTTGCGGACAGTCTTCGCCGGAACGGCAAAGAACAGTCCCTGTGCATCCATGTATCCGAGGGTGTTGACCCCGATCACGTGCCCGTTCGCATCAATGAGCGGGCCACCGGAGTTGCCGGGGTTGATCGCGGCATCGTGCTGGATCAGGTTGGTGTAGAGCCCCAGTTCCGGCACGCTGCGGCCGAGGGCACTGATGATCCCGAGGGTCACCGTGTTGGTGAACTCCCCGAGCGGGGACCCCAATGCCAACACCGGCATCCCGACCTTGAGCTCCTCGGAATCCGCCAACGAGAGGACCGCCGGGGCCATCATGTCGACTTTCAGCACGGCGATGTCCGCGATCGGATCAACGCCGACCAATGTCGCCTCGATGTCATCCCCGTCGTTCAGCAGCACCAAGAAGGATTCGCCGCCATCCACGACATGCTGGTTGGTGACGATGTAGCCCTCGGATGAGACGAAGAAGCCCGTGCCCACCCCGGTCTCGATCGGCGACCCATCCGCGGGGGGCGTCGGCAGCATGCTGGGATCGGTCGCGGAATCCACCATCGACGCATTCCACCGCTGCAGGTTGATCACGGTCACCACGGCTGGGCTCACCTGCTCGGCGATCGTCACCGCATCCATCGGCGCACCGAGCGCGGATTCCGGCGGCGCGGTCTGCAGTTCCGGCGGCACCTGATCCTGCCCGAGCACCGGGATGGCGGTCGGGATCATGGTGGCGGTGAGGAGGAGCGCAACAAGGAGGCGGTGGGCGGGGAGCAATCGTTGAAGCATGGCGAGGATCCTCAGTCGGTGGACAGTCGCGGACGCGATCGCGTCTCGTCCATTGTGCACCGCGGGGATGCCTCGACGCTGCGCTTCGGCAACGCTGCGAACCGCAGTTCGGGTGACAACGGGGATGAGAGGTGGGGAAATGGAAGGGCCGCGCGCCCCGCGGGGCGGGAGCATCGCGGCCTCAACCACGGGAGGGAAGACATCGCCACGGGGCTGGCGGGGCGATGGGTTTCAGGAACATTGTGCGTCCCTGAGGAGAGTGTGCAGCCTTCATCGGGAAATGACAGGGACCAAACGGATAGATTCGAGGACACCCTCGGACGGCGAAATCAGATCAGCCCGCGCCGGATGGCAATCGCCACGGCCTGTGCCCGGTCCACCGCCTCGAGCTTCTCGAAGATGATCTGCAACCGCTTCTTGACCGCGACCTCGGTCCGTCCGGTCTTCATCCCGATCTCGCGGTTGGTGGCGCCCTCGGCGGCATGACTGAGGATCTCGAGTTCCTCTTTGGAGAGGTCGGCCTCGCGCTTCGTCTGCTCGCGCGCCAGTCCGCCAAACTCCTCCATCAACTCATCGAGGAGCTCCGGGCTGAGTTGCCTTCGTCCGCGCGCCGCGGCACGGATCGCGGCGATCAATTCCTCGTGCGGGGTGCTCTTGAGGAGATAGCCCGCGGCGCCCGCCTCGATCGCCTGCCGCACGTACGCCTGATCGCCATAGGAGGTGAGGATGATCACCGCTGAGGTGGAATGCTCCTCCCGCAGCAACCGCGCCACCTGAATTCCCGACGCACCCGGCATCCGGAGGTCGAGCAGAATCACGTCAGGTTTGCGGGATTTCGCCTCGCGCAGCGCCTCGGCGGCGTTGTTCGCCTCGCCGACGACGTCGATGTCCGCGGTGTTCGCGAGGACCTTGCGCAGGCCTTCGATCACCACCGGATGGTCGTCCACGAGCAGGACCTTGATCACGCTGCGCTCCCAGCCTCCGGGGCACCGATCGACGGGTCACCGTCGCCATCGCTCACCGGGACGTCATTCGGCCGGTCGATCACGATCGTGGTGCCGTCACCGGGCCGTGAGGTAATCGTACACGTCGCCCCGATCGAGGCCGCCCGCTCGCGCAT
Organism: bacterium; assembly: GCA_029977305.1. Taxonomy (GTDB): domain Bacteria; phylum Chloroflexota; class Chloroflexia; order Thermomicrobiales; family UBA6265; genus CADCWF01. Next base: position 16,650 of record JAPOLF010000003.1, read on the forward strand.
GCTCAACAGGCCGAGACCGGTCGCTGGGCCGGGGGACTCCAAATCGAACCCGGCACCGTTGTCGTGGATCGTCATCCGGATGAACTCCGGGCAGGATTCGATCACCACCGTGGCGTGATCGGCCGAAGCGTGGCGGAGGGCATTGTGAAGCGCCTCCTGCGCGATCCGGTAGAGGGCGAGGCGGACCTCTGGCGTCAGCACCGGCGATTCACCGACCACCTCGAGCTCGCAATGCAGGCCGGATCGGCGCACGTCCGCCATGTGCCGCTCGATCGCCGCGACGACCCCGATGTCGTCGAGATCCGGCGGCCGTAGCGCGAAGACGACGTTGTGCAACTCATCGGTCGCCCGCCCGAGGAGGTCGTTGATCGAGGCGAGTTCGGCCTGCTGCTCCTCATCGAGCCGATGGTGGCCATTGCCGTTGCCATTGACGGCCTGCCCGCTCATCTGCATCGCGCGGGCCTGATAGAGCGCACCGGTGATCAACGGGGAGACGGCATCGTGGATGTCGCCAGCGAGCCGGCGTCGCTCATCCTCCTGCAAGCGCACCGTGCGTCGGTTCAGTTCGCGCATCTGCACGGCCTGCGCCTCGCCATCGATCTTGGCGCGGTCCAACTCATCGACCTGCCGCACGATGGTCGAGGTCAGCCCTTGGATCGCGGTTCCGAGTTCGGTGATCTCGCGGGCGCCGCCCGGGGCCGGCCGCGGGGCGAGGTCGCCCTCGTTCACCGCCTCGGCTTGCTCGGTCAAGGCGCGCAGCGGGCGCGCGATCCATTCGCCGAGCAGCAACACCAACGCGAGGGTGGCAAGCGTCGCCAGTCCAAGCGCAAGCAGCCCGCGCTCGAGCAGTGCCCGGTTCGCTTGGTACGCGGAGGGCACCGGATGCGTCACCAGCACCGCCCAATTCACCCCCGGCACCGGGGAGAAGGCGGCGAGGTGGCGGCTGCCATCGGCAAAGGAGAACTCGCCGCTGCCGACCGAGCCCGACATGGCCTGCGCCATCGGCTCGGCGAGTTGCTCGGTCAGTTGCTGATCATCGAGGCCGCCGCCTTGCGCCGCGATCACCTGCCCATCGGCCACCACCGCGATGATCGAATCACCGCGCACGAAGGGCAGCACCTGATCCTTCAGGCGGACGACGGAGAGGAGCGACCCGACCACCGCGATCGGCTTGCCCTCCTCTTGGTCCTTCGATGCAACCGGCGCGGTGAGGGCGATCGCCGCGGACTCCGGCACCGGGATCAGCGAGGACACGCCGGGTTCCGCCAGCATTGCCGCACGCTCGATCGCCGAGGCAAAGGAGGGCGTGACCGGTAGGGTCGCCGGATCGATGCCGCTGTACGCAAGCACGCTGCCATCCGTCCGCATCAGGAAGAGCCCGTAGAGACTCGGCCGCGCTCGCTTGAACTGATCGAGCACCTCGCCGGCCGGGGCAGCCTCCAACTTGCGGATGCGATCCGAGTTGGCGAGTTCAGCGAGCACTGCTTGGTTTTCGCTCAGGGTGGATCCCACCACCTGCGCCACGACCTCCGCCGAGGAGGCTTGCGCCTGCAGCATCTGGTCCCGGCCATTGGAAACACTTTGGATCAGCAGGAAGGTCGTCACCGCCAGCAGCGGCAACAAGCACGCTGCGGCGATCACCACGAATCGCGATCGTATGGAGGTCATGCCCGAAGGCTCGCTGAGCGCGGCCCACCGGTAAGATCAATCACATGCATGGGTGAACTATGCACGCCTTGGGACGGCTGTCGCGTATCCGATCGTGTCGCAATAACGGCCCATCCGACCCGACCCCCAACTCTTGGGGCGTACGTACGTTAAGGATGGGATCGGTGGGATCACTCCCCTCCCGGGCGATGCTCCCCCAGCCAACGGAAAGCGCGCTCGGTGTAGGTCTGTTCCCCGGGACGGAAATGCCCCGCCGCGCGCCGTGCATAGGGTGAGGCGGCATCGCGCAGGTAGGTCGGCAATCCACGTTGCTGGATATCGCCGAACGAGGTCCGGTAGAAGTCGAAGAGGTGCGCGTTGCCGAGACCGATCCCGGCGCGTGCCGCCGCCGCCCCGATGCTCGCCGAAAGCGTGCTCAGCGGCACCTGCTCACGCCGCGCCGTGCGTCGCAGTTCCCGCCAGAGGGATCCGAGCTCCGCCGCGGTCGGGAGATCGCGGCCTTGCTTTCGCAGTGACTCCCACGCCTGCCGCGCCTCGTTCACCGTTGTCGGTGGGATGTCCATCGAATCGGCGATGACCCCAGATCCCGCCTCGAGCCGGGAGAGCAATTCCTCGAAGGATGAGACGTCCGCGTCTGCAGCGATACGGCCATCGGCACGCAACTCGGCGACGAGTTCGCTCAGGTAGGTCTTGGTGCCACCAGTGAGATCGGCCACAGCGGCCAGCACCCAGATCGGCGAGAGCCCCGTCGCGACAATGCTCGCCAGTTCGAGGACATTCCCGGCCGCCTTGCGCTTCATCAATTCGCCGGCCGGCATCTGTTCCTCGGGATACTGCCCTTGGACGTCGCCCACCGCCTCGATCACGATGCGCAGCAGCCGCCCCACCGTCGACTGGTAGAGCCGCGAATCGCGCACCACATCCGGCAGGGCGAGATCGGTGGTCTCCTTCAGCACACCGCCCGCGAGACCTGCTCCGGCACGCGTTAGCCGCTCCGGGAGGGAGGCGACGTAACCGGCGCCGCGGCGCCATCGGTTGCTGGTGGGATGGTCATGCATGGGCGGAGTATAGCCAGCCTCGGCGGGTGGATCAGATGTCCTTGCGCAGGAGTATGGTGCTCGGGACATCCTCGAGGAAGCGCACCGGTCGCAGATCGCCCTGATTCTTCACGCGGGTCCTGCTCAGGAGCAACACCTGTTTCGCCCGCGTCATGCCCACGTAGAGCACGCGTCGTGCCTCCTCGATGGCCTCTGCGTTCGGATTGGACCACGAGGCGCAGAAACTGTCGTCATCCGTCCCGATCAGATAGACGAGGTCCCACTCCTTGCCTTTCGCGGAATGGACGGTCATGAGCATCACCCGGGCGTGTGCGATGGGCTCGTCTTCCTCGTTGCCCTCGGCGATTGGTGAGGGATCGCTCGAGAGGGCGAGGTACCCCAGGAACGCCTCCACCGCTGGCTCATGTCCACTGCCGAGGTACTCGGCCAGCGTTGTCGTCCAGCGCGCGACCAATTCCTGCCAATGGGTGTCGTCCGGCGTGGCGTCCAACGGGCTCTGGGCCAGATACGAGCGATCCGCCTGCCGTCCTGGTTCGGCTCCGACCCACCGCTCGAGGTGATCGTGGCCGATCCCGCATCGCCACGCCCTGACTCCGGCGTTGAACCAATGCGCGGTGTCATCCACGTTCGTCATGCCCGAGGCGTGCAGCGAGCATGCGACGAGCGGCAGGTATTCCCGCAGCGCGAGCAACTCGCGATCGCGCCGGAGCAGCCGTAGCTCCTGATCGAGCAAATTGCCTGCGAGCACGGCATCGTCGCCCGCGTCGTGGTTTTGCTCGCTGCTGAACCCGAAGGCGAGGTTGTAGCTCTCCAGCTTGTGGCCGTCCGGCGGGATGAACAACCGCCGTGCCACCTCCAGCGTGTCCACCCGTGGATTGTTCGGCTGCGGCAGGTCGCATCGCCGGCATTGCTGACCGATCACCACCCAGTCGAACGCTTCGACGTTGTGCCCGACCACGATCGCATCGCCGAACGCCGCGACGATCGCGGGCACGGCAACCTCCGGACCCGGCACGCCGGGGGCGCTCACCATCTCCCATGTCAGGCCGTGAACATCAACCGCCTGCTTGGTCAACGCGTCGGGACCCGACGGGCGCACCCGGCTGACGTAGCCCTCACCGGTCCTGAGTCCTCGCTGCCACGGCACCACGGCCGCCTGCACCAACTCGCATTTTGTCGGCTGGTTGTCGCCGGTCTCGGTGTCGAAGAGCACGAACGGCTGGTCGTCCACCATCTCCCGCTCCGCGAGCAGAAACTGGCAGATGCGATAGGCACGCAAGGTGGCGGAGGCACCATCCATCGCCGCCAACCCGAATCCGGTGGGACCCGGAGGGACACGGCGGCCGAGGTCGATCAAGAATGCTCGATCGTCTTCGCGGATGGTGGCATCGGCCAGGCGCACCTCGGCCGCCAGCTCATCCCCGAGTACATCCATCAACATGCATGATGCGGCTGCGGCATCCGAGGTCGCGTTCGGGCGGATGACGATCGGTCGGCCCGACCGCAGCGCGGAATCGAGCAGTCGCGCCTCATCCTCCACCAGCGCGAAGAGCCGTTGGTGCCGCTCGTCCCACGCGGAGTATCCGTGCGTCGTCCTCCGGTCCATCTGGAAGGGCGAACGACGCCTCGCGAGTCCCTCGAGCAACTCGACGAGCACATCGCTCACCCGCTCTTCGCCGCGCCCGGTGACGGAGCGGTCGAGGAACGCCGCCATTCCGCGCAGCTCCCGCCGCGAGAGTGGGCCGAACACCTCCGGTCGCTGATCAGCAGCACGTGCGCATGCGAGCAGCGACTCTCCACGCCGTTGCGCCTCACGTGCCGCGACCGCGAGCATCACCTCGTCGAGCAGCACGGTGGGCCACGCGGCAGCGGCCATGGTAGAGACGTCGCGATCCGCCACCGCGAGTTGGAGCATGTGGATCATTGCCTGCACGTCGGGTTGATCGACGAATCGCCCCGGTTCGACGCGCATCACCGGGATACCGAGCGACTGCAACTCACGCTCGATGTCCTTGCCCTGCTGGTGGGCGCGATAGAGCACCGCGATGTCTCCCCAGCCGTGCCCGTTCTCCTGGGCACGCTGGATCGACTTGGCCACGTTCCTCGCCTCGATCAGGGCATCGCTGTACGTCCGATACTCGGGGAGGTACCCGTCCTCGGCTTGGTCGTGCGCCACCATTCGGTACCCCTCGCGAGCGGACGGCATGACCGCACGCGCTACCTCCACGATGTTCCTGGTCGAACGGAAGTTCACGTTGAGCGCAAGTTCCTGCGGGCGGTAGTCGCGCTGAAAGCGTTCCAACGGCAGCAAATCGGCACCGCGCCACGAGTAGATCGCCTGATCCGCATCCGCCACGATCATCATCTGCCGCGGACCCTCCGGCGGTGCGATCAAGCTCAGCAGTGTCTCCTGTTCGATAGAAACATCATGATATTCATCGACGAACAGGTAGCGCAGTGCCGCGACACGCGGCGGAAGCGGATCGCCACCCCGCAGTCGCTTGATGGTGAGGAGCGGCAGGTCGTCGTAGTCGAAGGAGCGATCGGCACTCAGCGCCTGCTCATAGGCCTTGGCGACGCGGACCACGTCGGCATCCTCATCGGCTGGTTGGTCCATCGCCGTCGCGATGCGGTACCGGCTCACGCGAAATTGCAGATCGCGGAGTTGCCCGGCACGCTTGATCTCGTCGGGATCCAACTGGATACCCTCACGCTCCGCCGCATGTTTGAGGAGAATGCGCTGGCGGTCCGCATCGGCGATCACCATCGGCAGCGAGGTGCCGGCCTGCCTCGCCATCCCCTTGAGCGTGGTGTGGCAGATGCCGTGGAAGGTGCCCGCCCAGACCCATGCCGCGCCGCGATCGGCGGCGATCCGCTCATTCAGCTCGTTCGCCGCCTGCCGGGTGAAGGTCACCGCGAGGATCTGTTCCGGAGTGGCGTGCCCCTCATTCAGCAACCACCGGATCCGCTCGATGATCACCCGCGTCTTGCCGCTCCCGGGCGCGGCCATCACCAGCAGATGCCCGGCATCCGGCGGGGCGTGCACCACCGCCAGCTGCTCGTCGGTCAACCGGATGGCACTTGTGGGGCGGTTGTCGGCGTCGCTGGACGGGTGGCCCATGACCGAATCCTTGTTGGCGAAGTGTCCCGTCAGGCTAGCACATCGATCCGGGGAACCGTTGCCCGCGCGGGGTTCTGCGTCTATCGTTCACCTTAGTGCCGCGCAGAACCGCGCCGGTTTGACCGAAGCTTGGAGGATCACCATGGCCATTCCCACTCGTCCGCTCGGCACCACTGGCGAGCAGGTTTCGATCCTCTGCCTCGGCGGCTGGCACATCGGCGTCCCTGAGCGTGACGAGGCGATCCGCATCGTCCACCGAGCGGTCGATTCCGGGATCACCTTCCTCGACAACGCCTGGGAGTACAACGACAACGAATCCGAGCGCCGCATGGGTGACGCCCTCGCCCAAGGCGGGTACCGCCAGAAGTCGTTCCTCATGACCAAGAACTGCGCCCACGACCGCAAGGCCTCCACCTCGATGACCATCCTCGAGGAGAGCCTCGGCCGCCTGAAGACCGACTACCTCGATCTCTGGCAGATCCACGAGGTCGTCTGGGCCGACGATCCCGATCGCATCTTCGCCCCCGGCGGCGCCGCCGAGGCGATGCTCAAGGCGAAGGAGCAGGGCAAGGTTCGCTACATCGGCTTCACCGGCCACAAGAGCCCGGCGATCTTCCGCCGGATGTTTGATCTCGCCCCGGATTTCCCGTGGGACACCATTCAGTGCCCGGTGAACTTCGCCGATTGGCACTACAACAGTTTCCAAAAGGAGATCCTCCCGGTTGCGGCTGAGAAGGGGATCGGCGTCATCGGGATGAAGTCCCTCGCCGCCGGTGCTCTCGCCACCGAGACCCCGATCGACCCGAAGGAGGCGATCCGCTACGCGCTCAGCCAGAACATCTCCAGCCTGTGCGTCGGCATCGACTCGATGGCGATCCTCGATCAAGCGCTTTCCATCGGCGAACACTTCACCCCGATGAGCGAGCAGGACCAGAACCGCCTCCGCCACCTCGCCTTCGAGCACGGCTGGGACGGCCGCCACGAGAAGTTCAAGGTGTCCAACGATTTCGAGGGCCCCTTGGGTCGCATCGACCACGGCATGCCGCTCGCCACCCAGGGCTAGTCGCACCAAACCCCAACCCTCAGGAGGCAGCAGCATGGTCGATCGATCACGCGTCGGGTACGCCTTTGTCCCGCAATCCCCCCAGCACGCGATCGACCTCGTCGAACGAGCCGAACGGGCCGGGCTCGACACCGTCTGGTCGATCATGCGCGCGGTCGGCCTCGACTCACTGACGATGTACGCGGCCGCCGCGATGCGCACCGAGCGGATCCGGCTCGGTACCGCTATCGTCCCCGCTTTCACGCGTCACCCGCTCGGGATGATGACCCAGATCGAGGTGCTCGAGGCGCTCGCCCCGGGACGTCTCCGCCTCGGCATCGGCACCGCCCACGCCGCCACCATGGTCAACGTCTACCACTTCGATTTCAGCCGCCCGCTCTCCCAGCTCCGGGAGTACCTCGAGGTGTTGCTGCCGCTGCTCGCCACCGGCGAGGTGCACATGAAGGGCGATTTCTACGAGGTCGACGCGACCATCCCGAAGCCGCTCGCCACTCCCGTCTTGGTCTCTGCCCTGCGCGCCCCGGCCTTCGCCCTGGCCGCCGAGATGGCGGGCGGGGCGCTCGCGTGGCTCTGCCCGCCCTCGTACCTGCGGACGGTGGCCCTCCCGGCGATGGAGTCCGCCGCCGCTGCCGCCGGGCGTGTCCGCCCGCCACTGATCGCGCATTCGCCGGTGGTGGTCTCAACCGATCGCGCGAAGGCGTTCGCCACCGCAAAGCAGCAGCTTGCCTTTTACGCGGCTGCGCCGTTCTACGCTCGCATGTTCAAGGATGCCGGCCACCCGCTCGATGACAACGGGGGGATCACCGACGGCTTGCTCGACGAGCTGCTGGTCTGGGGCACCGCGGAGCAGATCGCCGATCAGTTGCGGATGCGGCTTGCCTCCGGGGTCGACGAGATCTATCCGTCGATGCTCACCTGCGAAAACCATCGCGCCGAGGAAGACCAACTCCTGGAGATCCTCGCCAACCTCTAGGCAGGCCGAGCGGCCGCATCGGGGACCAGCATCAGGAACTCGGGGTGGTCCCGAAGTTCCTGGACCAATGGGCGCGGATCGGGATGCGCCGAATCGGGCCTAAAGGTCAGGATCGCGCGCCCCATGCGGCTCGCGACGGCGAGGCGGCCATCCGAGGTCCACGCCAGGCCGGCGGGCGCGTCCAGGCCCCCCGTTCCCTTCGGGATGAGGATCTCCACCTCGCCGCTCGCCGGGTCGAGGTGCATCACCGCGTCGCGATCCCTGCTCCCGACCAGCAGGCCCTGCCGTTCCGGCCACCAGAGCAGATGGACCGGAGCGGCCAACCTGTCGTGACGATAGGAGCGCTGCAATGCGCCGCTCGTCGGGTGGTAGGCGTGGACGGCGTCCGCCTCCCGGTCGCACACGTAGAGCAGGCCATCTGGGGCAAAGAGCACGTGCCGCACCGCATGCAAACCGGTTTTCACGTGCTTGGCCGCCGGCACGAACGTCCCTGCCAAGAGGTTGTCATGATCCACTTCCGCCAGCGCCGGGGGATGGGCCATCGGTGATCCCGGTTTGCCCACCGAGGACATCGGGCCGTGGTACCGCCCGACCACGTTCGTGTCCTGGCTCGGGATGAAGAGGTTGTGGTCCGGGCCGAACGCGACGTGAAACGGATGGGCCAGGCCCGGGTTGTCCCGCTGCCGCTCGACGAACACCTCGCGGAACGGATGCCGCCCATCCGCCCCGCGTGTGCCGCCGAAGCGGAGCACTTGACTTCGGTCCTGCCAGGCGTTGGCCACATAGAGGTCGCCATCGGGCCCGAACGCGAAGCCGCGCAACTCGCGCAGCCCGACCCCATGCGGCAGGTCATGCGATGCCAACACCTTGCCGAGGTGTTCGCCATCCTCCGAGAACGCGTGGATATTGTTCCACTCGCCCGCGTCGTCCCCGCCGTGAAACGAGCAGTACCAGATCGCCACGCCAACCTCCGGTCAGGGATGCGCTTACCCCCAGAGATTCCCTTCGGTGGGGAACTCGGTGCGATTCAGCACCGCGTAGGTTTCCCCGATCGCCTGATCGAAGAACTCGAGGTAGGCCGTCGGCAGGCTATTGAACACCCACGAGAGGGTCACCCCGTTCCCGAAGCGCGACAGCAGCGACGCACAGGTGTCCACGAGCGCACCGGTGTGGAACCAGTTGTAACCCCCGAGATCGTCGTCCAGTTGCGTCACCCAGCCGAGACCGGTCTCCTCCGGCGCCTCGCCTTCGGCACCCATCGCCGGGGGGCGCTTGGCGGTGAGCATCGTGGTCATCATGTCCGCGGAGAGCAACGGGCCGCCACGCACGCCATCAACCGCCAGGGCGAACTTCACGGCATCCTCGGCGGAGCCGATGAATCCGCCGTGGGCATCGAGAACCGGCATCGAGTACCCGCCGTAGGCGAGCGGCACGAACATCCCGTCTTCGTACACCGAGGGGTAGTTGTAGATCGTCTGGCCGATCTGCGGCATGTACATCACTTCGCGCGGCGCGCGATCGGCGAGCAGGGTCTGCCCGAGGATCATCCCCGGCGCGCCAATGGGATCGAAGACCATCTCCGCCATTGCCTCGCCGTACGTCTTGCCGGTGATGTGCTCGATGACCCGACCCAGCAGGTTGTACCCGAAGTTGGAGTACTGGGTGGCGGAGCCGGGATCGAAGGCGAGCGGCGAGCCCATCATCGAGAGGATGATCGACTGCGGACTCACCGGCGTCGGCTCGCCCAGCATGATCGCGGTTTGGGAGATGTAGGGGTTGAACTGCGGATCGAACCCGGTCTGCGACGAATTGAATCCGCCGCTGTGAGTGAGCAGTTGCTCGATGGTGATGTCGTAGATGCGCGGATCCACGACCGCTCCTGCCGGCGGCGTGTAATCGAGCAATGGAAAGACCTTGGTGCCGAGCTCGAGCTTGCCCTGTTCCACCAACATCAGGATGGCGACGGTGGTGAACGGCTTGGCGACACTCGCGAACCGGAAGCGGGAATCCGGCATCACTTTCTCGGCGCCGTCGGGGCTGGCGCTTCCGTAGCCCCGGTTGTAGACGAGTCGATCACCCACCGCGATCGCCAACTGGCCGCCCGGCAACCCGAACGCGGCCATCAGCTCGGCCATCAGTCCGTCCCATGCCTCGAGGCCGGGAAGGGCGTCGCCGGTCATTCCTTCCTGCAATGAATCCTGCATCGCCATCACCAGCCCCCCGGTCCGGAACCCCACCGCCGTCATCGCGCCGAGCCCGGCACCGATCCCCAACAACGCTCGCCGGTCAAGACCGAGTGATGAGGTGCTCCGTGTGGTGGTCATGGGACATTCCTCTCCTTCACGCCTTGCACCGAGCATGTGGCGCGCGGCACACGGATTAGTTATACCCATTCTGACCAAACGCAGTCACCTGCCGCGCATTACCGCGGCAGGATGAACACATCGCTCGTGTCATCACACCCTGCCGCGGCGAAGGCATCAAGGAAGCGCTCTTCCACTTCCGGTTGCACGAACCACATCGTGTTGCACGGCTTGTCGAACATCCCCGCCTCGAGTGCAACCAGCGTGCCGAGATAGCGCACCGGGATGTCCTCGCCCGCATCACGCGGCGCCCGTACGTCCTCGGTGAAGACGTATCCATCACCGAGTCCCAGCCGATATGCTCCCATGCGCACATGCTCAATCTCTGAACCCAACCCCGGATCCAGCGCAATTGCCACGCCCAGCCGTCGAGAATACGGCGCCTCGGCGGACATCAGGTCGACTTCCAGCGCCTGCCGCGTCGGCCCCAGTTCAACGGCACCCTCAGCCGCGAAGAGCGCCAGGGCGAACACGAGCATCGCGCCCATCGGCACCCAGCGGAACACCGCCGACGAGAACGGCACGCCTGCCCGCTGCACCAGCGTTGCGACTGCAGTTCCAATGCCCCACGCCCCAGCACCGACCATGATCATCAGCAGCGGCAGCGCAGCGGCCAATCGCCCCACGTGGACCAGCGAGGTGAAGACCGGCCCGACCAACAGCCCCGCAGCCACCGCCATCACCACCAGTGGGGATATGGTCCGCTTCGTCCATGCCAGCCATGAGAGCGTGCCCACTCCGGCGATCGCGGCAATCGCGAATGGCACCGACCAGAGCCGCCCGTGCGCATTCCAGTAGTCGGTGCGGACCGGCCGCGTCTCACGATTGAACAGCAGGTTGACGAGATCGCCCGCATTCTGCCGCAGCAGCCCCGCGAATCCCGTTCCCTTGTTGCCCTCGCGAAGCCAGGTGTCGACCGATTCCGGGGTCATCCCGAGGATCTGCTCGTTGGCACCGTGCATGATCCGGTCCAAAGCCCTCCCCGCGTTCGGCGGGCTTGCGAAGAGGAGATCCATCACCACCACGGCGAGCGGGAAGATCACGGCCACGATCGCCGCCGAAAGCACCAACATGCGCCAGCGCGAACGGTAGATCGCTGCTGCGGCGAGGAGGAGCACCGTCGCCATCGGCCACATCGCCCGTGCCGGGGTGTAGGCGTAGAGGCTGAGCACGATGCCACCCGCGAGCAGCACCATCGGCCAGCGCCATGCGACCCAATCCCGCGCCTCGAGCACGCCGAGCAATCCCAGCATGGTGACCAACAGCACCAGCGCCGAGGCCCCGGTCGAGGTCACGTTCCGCCCATAGAACACCCACACCGGGGAGAGGGCGAAGAGCACTGCCGTGAGGATCGCCGCCTCGTTTGGCAGCACCTTGCGCGCCACGCGCCACAGGAGCGGCACCGCGAACGCGCACTCGAGTGCGACCGCGAGCCGCAACGGCGCGTAGCCCACCCCGCCGAGCAAATGTCCGATCCAGAGGAAAGGCCCGATCAGCGGACCACGCGCGCTGTCCGCGGCGAGCCCATCGGAGTACCCGAAGATCAGATCGAGACTTGGGGTTTCCACCCAAGCGTCGAAGAACTTCCAGCCAGCATAGTCCTCCCAGCTGAGGTGGAACGGCGGGTTGTCGATCGGGACCCAGAGCAGGGCGATCACCGCCAGCAGGTACAACCCGATCCCGGTCAACCATCCGCGGGGCGCATCCGCGAATCGCCGCAGCGATCCGCCGGATGGCCCGGACGGCTCAACCTGTTGGGTGGGAAACGGGGTGAAATCCATGCCGCCCCTTGCGCCGACACCACGCTTGCATCGCTTACGTCCGCGAGTATCCTACGGCCCCGCGTGCGATGCCCATGTCAGCGCGACGGGGGGATCACTCCTTCGGCGGCGCGGGCACCTCGCCGCGTTTGACCAGCAACCGCGTCAGCCCCAGCGAGGCGAGGTAGCTCGGCGACGCCCACTCGAGGTTCGTCAGCACCTCCGGATCGATCGGCCCAGCCTGCTCGGCCACCCACGTGTGGATGCGCGCTGTCACCTCCTCATGTCCGGCACCCTCAAGCAGGGCGGCCTTCGCGACCTCGGTCAGCGCCGCGATGTTCGGCTCCAACTGTGCGAGGTGCGCCTCGACATCATCGAAGCAGCCGCCGTGGGTGAGGCACAGCCGCTCGGCCCCAAGCGAGCGCATCCGCTGCGCGCTCTCGGCCCATGCGTCCGGATTCACCTCCGGGGGCGGGCAGGGCGGCAGATTGAACTGCATCGAGGGCATCCGCACCCCGCCGACATCGCCGGTGAACGCCACCCGCCGCGCCTCGTCCCACACCACGATGTGATGCGATGCGTGCCCGGCGGTGAACCACGGCACCAGCTCCCCGGTGCCGATCCGCACAGGCACGCCATCCGCCACCGCCTGCACGCGATCGGCGGGAACCGGGGCGATCTCGCCCCATAGGGCATCCATGCGATCGGTGTAGAGGCGTCCGGCACTCGCCACCAGCTTCGCCGGATCGACCAGATGCGGCAGCCCCACCGGGTGGACATGCACCATCGCGCGCGGCGCGTGATCGCGCAGCATCACCCCGGCCGCACCCGAGTGATCCAAGTGGATGTGAGAGACCAAGACGTCGGTCAGGTCGCTCGGTGCAAAACCGGCGGTGCGGATCCCGGCGAGGAGGTGGGGCAGGGTTGAGGAGGGCCCGGTCTCGATCACCGCCAAGGCGTCGCCCTGCTGGATGAGATAGGCGGTGACCACCGTCTCCCG
>JAPOLF010000399.1 GCA_029977305.1 bacterium
GCTTCACGGGGGGCGCGGAAGACGCGAGGTAAACCTTGGTGGCGCCCGCCGCGCGGCACATCTGAACAATCTGGGACATGGTAGTGCCGCGGACGATGGAGTCGTCCACCAGGAGAACCTTCTTGCCGTTGAACACGCTTCGCATGGCGTTGAGCTTGCGCCTGACGGAGAGCTCGCGCGTTCGCTGATCGGGCATGATGAAAGTGCGCCCGACGTAGCGGTTCTTGACGAGGCCCTCCCTGTACGGGAGCTCGAGGCACTGCGCGATCTCGATCGCGGACGGCCTGCTGCCGTCGGGAACCGGGACGACCACGTCGATCTCCCAGTCGTCGTCCTCGCACCGGTCCTTGATTCGCTTCGCGAGTCTCCTGCCCAGCTCGAGCTGAAACTCGTACACGCTGATGCCGTTGAGCATGGAGTCGGGCCTGGCGAGGTAGATGTACTCGAAGATGCACGGGGAGATCTTGCCGTTGACGCACTGGCGGGACTCCAGGCGGCCGTCGGG
>JAPOLF010000400.1 GCA_029977305.1 bacterium
GCCTCCGCCGTGGTGGCCATTTTCAACCGGCTGCTCGGCGGACCCAAGGACGACCTGCTCACCGCCTTCCAGGTCGCCTTCGACCTCGTCGAGAACACCACGCAGCACTTTCTCGGAGCCATCCTGGCGCTGCTCGCGCCCAAGCCGCCGCCGCCCGCCGCCGCCCGCCGCCGTCGCGCCGCCCACCTCGGCGACCAGCGAGTCGTCCTCGGCAGCGATGACCTCGTCCTCCGCCGCCGCGGCCTCCGGCTTCACCTCCGTCTTCACCTCCGTCTTGACCTGGTTAGGGTTGGGGTTAGGGTTAGGGTTAGGAGGGTGCACCTCGAGCAGCTGCAGAAGCACCGCTGCCTCCGCCTGGTACTTGGCGGCGAGCGAGAGGGGGAGCCACTCGAAGACACCGTCGTGCTCCGACGCGCCCTCGGGATACGCCTGGTTAGGGCTAGGCTTAGGGGTAGGGGTAGGCCTGGCTAGGGCTAGGCTTAGGGGTAGGGCTAGGGGCAGGGCT
>JAPOLF010000040.1 GCA_029977305.1 bacterium
GGATCGACTTCCCGCAATTCGAGAAGGAGTACGCGATCCTGCGCGCGAAGGCCCCGGAGGCGCCGGAACGGTTGGCGAAGCAGATCGTCGGATTCACGCAGGCCCTGCGCGAGACCGACCTGTTCAAGCCACCGGGCATGGCGGAGACGCTGGACTGGGCGCAGGCGCTGATGGCGTTGGGGACGGTTGATCTCACTGAGCAGTCGATCGAGGACACGCTCGGCGTGATCCTGAAGTACCAAGAGGACGTCGACAACGTGAAGGGCGACATCGCTAAGAACCTGCTCGGTCGCGCGGTGTTGGCTGGGCTGTAAGGCGATGCCGGGCACCGTCCCCTCCCCCGCCCCGTGGTGGGAACGCACGCCGCAGGAATCGCTGATCGGTGCGAATCTCGTCTCGCTCGGTCGGCGCCTGCGCTTCGCGGGCATTCCGATCGGTCCCGGGCAAGTGGTCGCGATGATCGAGGCGATTGCCGCGGTCGATCCGACGAGTCGCGATGACGTGTACTTCGCGGCGCGGACAGCGACGGTGACCCGGCCGGAGCACCGGGCGGTGTTCGATTCGGCGTTCAACCAGTTCTGGCGCGAATTGATGGGGGCGGAGCCGGTCGCGCTGGATGCCTTCGTCGCGTCATCTGCGCCCACTGATATGCCATTGCCGGAGGTGAGCAAGAAGAAGCAGCAGAACAAGGAGGCATCCGAGGGTGGTGCGGAGCAGGAGAAGACGGTGCTCGCGGTGAGCGAGGCTGATGCCACCACTTCCGAGGAGGATCTTGAGGAACTCGAGGTGCCACCGGAGGATGTGCTGCTGTTCAGCGCTCGGGAACTCCTGCGGAAGAAGGACTTCGCCCTGTGTTCGCCGGATGAGGTCACCGAGGCGCGCCGGATCATCGAGGCAATGGACTGGAACCTCGGCGTGCGCAGGACGCGGCGCAAGGAGAAGGCACGGAACGGCAGGACGATCGATCCGCGACGGACGATGCGTCACTCGATCCGGCATGGCGGCATCCCGATGGACCTGAAGCGACAGCGGCGGAAGGAACGGACGCGGCCGTTGGTGCTGATCTGCGACATCTCCGGGAGCATGGATCGCTACTCGCGGTTGTTGCTGCGCTTCGTGCACGCACTGGGGCAAGGCTTGGACAGCACCGAGGTGTTCGTGTTCGGGACGCGGCTGACCCGGATCACGCGAGAACTGCGGAAGAAAGATGTTGACACCGCGATCACGAACGTCGTCAACTCGGTGGAGGACTGGTCCGGCGGGACGCGCATCGGTGAGGCGATCAAGACCTTCAACTTCAAATGGGCGCGGCGAGTGTTGCGCTCCGGGGCGACGGTGGTGGTGATCAGCGACGGCTGGGATCGCGGCGAGCCCGCGCTTCTGGGGCGGGAGATGGCGCGGTTGCAGCGGTCGTGCCGGAGGCTCATCTGGCTGAATCCGCTGTTGGGGGCGCCGGGGTACCAACCGCTGACGCAGGGGATGAAAGCGGCGTTGCCCTACGTCGATCACTTCCTGCCGGTGCACAACCTGCAGAGCCTCGAGGCGTTGGCGGAGTTGCTGCGCGAGTTCCAGGACACGCCGCCGGTGCGCAAGCACATCCCTCCCCCACCTGCCGCATGAGTGAGGACGTGCGGGTGCTGGAGACAGTGGAGCGGGCGGCGTTCGCCGCGCTGCTGCCTGACACGCCAGAATCGCTGATCACCAAATCGCTGTTGGCGGAGGGGCAGTTGCGCCTGCTGGCATGTGCGGACGCGGTGCTCGCCACGGAGTCGCCACTCGAGCCGGAAGAGCCGATGGCGTTCGGCAGCAACCCGGCGGCGATCGTGGCGACGCTTCAGGCCTGTGGATCGTGGGCGGCCGTGAGCGTGGTCCCGCGGGCAGCAGATGAGGTGGCGCGACTCCTCATGAGCGAGCACGGGGTCACGACGAGGCGCGTGATTGATCGGTACCTGGTGCGAGGGAACGATCCTGCACTCTCACCCCCGGCCAATGCGCGTTTACTGGCGAAGGCGGACGCCCCGTTGCTTGAGGCGTCCTACGAGGCCTTCGAGGCGGTGCTGCCGGGGATCATGCGGGAGACGCCGATCCGAGCTGCGACGATCATCGACGGGCACATCGTGAGCATGGGCGTGGTGAATGCGCGGACGCAGCGGCATGCGAACGTGGCGGTGGCGACCCTCCCGGATTGGCGCGGCAACGGCTATGGCACCGCGGTTGCGGAGGTGGTGGTCCATGCGGTGCTCCAGACGAAGCGGCGCGCGGTCTGGAGCTCGGCGGAGACCAACGTCCCATCGCTGGCGATCGCGCGGCACTTGGGGTTCGAGGACACCACGGAGCGGGTGTATCTGATCCGGGCTTGACGGCTGCGCGGTTGAGACTCGGGAACCGACGGGCCATACTGCCCGCAGGAACTCGTTCCACGCAGATAGGTGCAACCATGAAAGACATCCTTCCGCAGATCGAGACGTGGCGCAGTGCGGGGCATCGCGTGGCAGTGGCAACGGTGGTGAAGGTCGAGGGATCGGCCCCGCGACCGGTTGGCGCCTCCATGGCGGTCACCGACAGCGGTGAGTTGACCGGGTCGGTAAGCGGTGGATGCGTGGAGACCAATGTCTTCGAGGAGGCGCAGGAGGTGCTGCGCACCGGGGAGCCGCGGTTGCTGCGCTATGGCATCACCGACGAAATGGCGTGGGACGTGGGGCTCGCCTGCGGCGGCACGATCGAGGTGTTCGTGGAGCCGGTGGCGGAATGACCGACGCGATCGCCCTCCATGAGCGTTACCTGCGGGCGGTGCAGGAGCGGACACCGGTGGCCACCGTCACCGTGATCCGCGGTGACGGTGTCGGGGCCAAGCTGGTGGTGCTGGCGGACGAGGTGCAGGGCACCCTCGGCGATGCAGCGACAGACCGCGAGGCAACGGACCGCGCGCGAGCGCTGCTCGACGAGGGGCGCTCGACATCGGTGATGATCGGCGAACGTGAGGTGTACATTGAGTCGACGCCGTCGCCGCCGACGCTGCTGATCATCGGTGCCGTGCATGCCGGTCAGGCGCTGTGCATGTTCGCGAAGGCGATGGGGTTTGATGTGATCGTGGTTGACGCGCGGGAGAAGCTGGCGACGCGCGAGCGCTTCCCGCAGGCGGACCAGATCATCGTCGCGTGGCCGGACGAGGCGATGGCGCAGTTGGAGGTCCGCCCGAATTGGTTCATCGCCATCCTGACGCACGATCCGAAGTTTGATGAACCGGCGATCTCCAGCGCGTTGCAGACACCTGCGCGTTACATCGGGGCAATCGGGAGCCGGAAGACGAGCGCGGATCGTCGGCAGCGACTGCGCGACCTCGGGATCTCGGACGAGGATCTCGAGCGGGTGCGCGGTCCGATCGGGCTGGACATCGGCGCGGCGAGTCCCGAGGAGATGGCCATTTCGATCCTCGGGGAGATCATCGCGATGCGCAACGGGCGCGGCGGCGGCGCGCTGACGCATGCGTCGGGGAGCATCCGCGGACAGCAGGGATGACCGCATCGGTTCGCGTGACCGGGGTGGTGCTCGCCGCAGGATCGTCACGGCGACTTGGGCGACCGAAGCAACTGGTTGACATCGGAGGGGCCCCGTTGGTCCGCCGCACGGTGGAGGCAGCGCTCGCGAGTGCGGTCGACGACTGGATTGTGGTCCTCGGAGCGGCCCAAGAAGCGGTGGCAGAGGCGTTGCATGGGCTTCCCGTGCGGTTGGTGATCAATCCCCGATTTGCCGAGGGACAGAGCACGTCGGTGGTCGCTGGGGTGACTGAGGTGCCGTCGGATGCTGCGGCGGTGGTGTTCGTGTTGGGAGATCAGCCGCTGATTGCGCCGGGGCTGATCGACCAGCTGGTGCAGCGATACGGCGAAACGCGTGCGGAGATCGTGCAACCGACCTACAGCGGCACACCGGGGAATCCGGTGCTGGTCAGCACGAAGTTGCGGGACGCGCTGCTCGCGCTGACGGGGGACGAGGGGGCGCGTCCCCTGCTCCGTCAGCATGCGGGTGCCATTGAGCGGGTTGAAGTTGGTGGTTCGGTGCCGTCGGATGTCGACACCGAAGAAGATGTCGCGCGGGTGCGGGCGGAGTGGCTCGCAGCGCAAGCACGAACGCCCCGGGGATAATCCCAGGGCGCGTCGTGCATCTATTTAGGGCAACTAGATGACACCCTCGGCCTCGAGGCGGCCGAGGACGCGATCAAAGGCGTCCACGGTGCGGTCGATGTCAGCTTGCGTATGGCTGCGACTGACCAAGCCGCCCCCGTGGAAGAGCTCGATGCCCTCAAGGAGCATGGCGGGGTACAGCAACTGGTTGGCAGCGGAACTGTCGCTGACTTTGAGCTCGAGCGGGGTCGGGCCCTCCGGGGCGCGGAGGTCGCCGGCGGTGCGGTTGGTGCACGTCAGGCCGAGCGCGATGTGGAAGACCGAGCTGTCGCCCCACGCGAAACCGGGAAGGTTGCGGCGCTCGAGGACGCCGTTCAGGCCGGCACGGAAGTTGGAGGCGAGGGCGTCGCAGTAGCGCTGGGTTTCACCGTCGGCGACCTTCTGGAGACAGGTGGTACCGGCGGCCGCGGCGACCGGCTGGGCGTTGAAGGTGCCTTGGTGGCGGACCTTCTTGGTGGCATTCCAGCCGGGGGTTGAGCGGAATTCGAGGACGGCCATGGCGTCGGCGGTGCCGGTGACGGCGCCGCCCGGCATGCCGCCGGCGATGATCTTGGCGAAGGTGGCGAGGTCCGGGGTGACACCGGTCGACTGCTGAGCGCCGCCCGGGGCCCAGCGGAATCCGGTGATGACCTCGTCGAAGATGAGGAGCGCGCCGTGCTTGGTGCAGAGGTCGCGGACCTCCTGCGGGAAGCCGGGGTTCATCGGCATGGTGGCCCACGAGCCGCCGGTGGCCTCCATGATCACGGCCGCGATGTCGCCCTTGGCGAGGCGGGCCTCGAGGGCTGCGGGGTCATTGGCGGGGAGGACGGCGACAGTGTCCCACGTCTCCTCGGGAATGCCGGGGGAGAACGGCGCATCGAAGGGGGGCTTCTCCGCCTTGAGCAGGTAGTCGTTCCAGCCATGGAAATGGCCTTCGAACTTGAGCACCATCTTCTTGCCGGTGGCGGAGCGGGCGATGCGGATCGCGAGGAGCGTCGACTCGGTGCCGCTGCCGGTGAAGCGGACGCGCTCGGCGTTGGGGACGAGGCGCTGGACCTCCTCCGCCCACTCGAGCTCATGCGGGCTGCAGGCGCCGAGGTGGGTGCCGTGGCCGAGCTTGGCCTGCATCGCAGCGAGGATGTCGGGGTCGTTGTGACCGAGGAGGAGCGAGCCATGTCCCATGACGTAGTCGAGGATCTGGTTGTCGTCGACGTCCCACTTGTAGGCGCCCTGCGCGTGGGAGATGTAGGGCGGGAAGGGCATCACGAAGCGGCCGTCGTGGTTCATGCCGCCGGCGATGACCTGCTGGGCACGCCGCTGCATGGCGAGCGACCCGGCGAACTTCTCGGCGAACTCCTGATTGATCGATTGCGTTGGTGCCTGCGCCATTCGCGATTCCTTCCGTCCTGTCGCGCCCACACGGGCGCCTGATCACGGGCACTGGTGCCTAGCGATAGTTTGACACAACGCCGGGACGGGTTGAGCGCCTATCCGCCCTGCGTCAACGTCGACCGCCCCACCTCGTGTGACGAGATGGGGCGGCAGAGCGTTCGTGCACTGAGGGTGGAGATCCGCTAGCAGCTGGACTGGCAGGTCCCCGGGGCGCCCGGCATGCCCGGGTTGCTCGAGCAGCAGGTCAGTCCGGAGTCGCATGGGGCATAGGTACCGGTGGCACAGGTGCAGCCGGCGCCGGTGCAACGAACCGGGTCGCTGCCGGTGCACTGGCCGGTGTCGCCACAGTAGCCGGAGCAGCACATCGGGCAGGTGTCACCCCAGTTGCAGGAATTGCCACAGTACTGGCCGCCACCATTACAGGTGTTGTTGCAGTCGCTCGCGTAGGCGCAGATGCCTGCGCCGCCTGGGGTGCCAGGAGTCGAGGCGCAGCAGATCAGGCCATCGGCACAGGCGTGGTAGACGCCGGTGGCGCATCCGCAACCCACCCAGTTGCAGTGGTGGGCGGCGGCGGTCCGCTTGCGTGCCCCGAAGACGCCCGCACCGAGCGCGAGGGCGCCGAGCTTCTTGACCAACGAGCGGCGGCTGCCCTCGGTGGCGAACTGCTTGGTGAGGTTCTCGAACGACTTGTGGTCCACGGTTGTCGGTCCTTTCTCCAGCGAAAGCGGTCTGCACCTACAACGCGCGGGAGCGCTGACGGTGTCGCGGAGGCGTGCGCATGCGCGCTCACCGCGGACAGATGCTGCCGTTGCGGGCAGGCGTCACGACTCGTAGGCTACACCTCAGATGTGAGACCGGCAAATCTGAAGATCGGAGTTTCCCATGGCCCTCGCCACGATGCCCCGAGTGTCCCTATGCGCCTTGCCAACACCGTTGCAGCGGGTGCGCAATTTCGAGCAGGCGCTCGGATCGGATTCGCCCCGGATCTATGTGAAACGCGACGACTTGACCGGGTTGGCGATGGGCGGGAACAAGGCCCGAAAGCTGGAATATCTGGTGGCGGATGCGGTGGTGGCCGGGGCGACGGTGCTGATCACCGAAGGCGCGGTGCAGTCGAACCATGCGCGGATGACGGCGGCCGCGGCGGCCGCAGCCGGCATGAAGAGCGCTCTGGTGCTCGACACGCGCAACGGGGATGCGGTGGCGGGCAACCTGCTCCTGGACCATCTTTTCGGCGCTGAGGTGCATCTCGTTGCCGAGCCGGCGGAGCGGGCGGAGAAGATGCTGGCGGTGGCAAAGGCACTCTCCGAGCGCGGGGAGACACCGTATCTCGTGCCGACGGGCGGCAGCGTGCCGATCGGGGCGACAGGGTATGTGCGGGCGTCGCTCGAGCTTGCTGACCAATTGGTCGAAGCCGGTGAGGCTCCGGTGCGGCTGTATGCGGCCTCAGGGTCGCTCGGTACGCAGGCGGGGCTGATCGTCGGGGCGGCGATGGTCTCCGCGACCTACGAGGTGCACGGGGTGGCGGTGAGCCATGCATCGTCGCCGATGGAGGAGCGGTGCGCGGCGCTCTGCGATGAGACGGCAGCATTGCTCGGGTTGCGGCAGCGATTCTCCGCGAAGGATGTGATCCTCCATCCCCAGTTCGTCGGGGAGGCGTACGGGATCCGCACCAAGGGCGGGTTGGAGGCGATCCGGTTGCTGGCGCAGACGGAGGGCATCCTGCTCGATCCGGTGTATTCGGCGAAGGCGATGTCGGGCTTGATCGCGCACGTGCGGGATCACACGATCCGAGCGGACGACGCCGTGGTGTTCTTGCACACGGGGGGATCACCGGCGCTCTTCGCGCATGGCGAGGCCTTGCTCGTCGAGGCGTAGTCGACGGCGGCTGTCCCGTACACTCAGGGCATGGAAACCTCCCCGCGCTTCGCCGACATCGCCGTTGATGGCGCACCCGCTGATCTCGGCACCTTCACCTATGGCATCCCCGAGTCGCTTCGCGATCAGGTGATGGTGGGGTCGGTGGTGTGGGTGCCCCTCCGCAAGCACTTCGCCCTCGGCGTGGTGCTCGCCGTGCACGCCGAAGAACCCGCGGAGTTCGAGGTGCGACCCATCGCGGCACTGACCGAGCCAGCGGTGGTGGTGCGGGAAGATCGACTCGCGGTGGCAGCGTGGATGGCGCGGGAGACGGCGGCGTCCCGGTTCTCGTGCATCGAGCCGTTTCTGCCGCCGGGGTTACGGCAGCGGACGGTCGAGACAGTGCGATTGGTCAACTCGCTGGCCGCGGCCGAGGGTTTGACACCTGCGCAACGTCGGGTGGTCGAATTGCTTGGGGAGCGTGGGACACTGCCGATCGAAACGGTGCGGACGATCCTCAAGAGCAGTCTGACATCGGTGATCCCTGCCCTCGAGGATGCGGGGATTGTGGAGCGTGGGATACGCGCCACGTCGCATGTTCCGTCGCCTCGCGTGCACAAGGTGACGCGGCTCATCACTGCACCGCCGGAGGGTGCTCTGGCGCGCGCCCCGAAGCAGCAGGCGATCATCGATGTGCTGATACAGCATGGGCGTACGGTGGGTGCATCGGATGCGGGCCTGGCATCGGCCGTGCTCCTCCGACGCAGTAGGAGTGATCGGGCGGCACTTGCGGCACTGGTGAAGAAAGGATTCGTGGTCGAGGCTGAGGAACCCGCGCTTCCGCCGGATGCCGAGGAACTTGCGGAGATCGCCATCCCGATGTTGACGCTCGCGCAAAGCGCGGTCTGGGAGGAACTTGAGCGTCGCCTCGCGACGGGGGAGCGCGGAGGCGTGCTACTCCACGGCGTGACCGGTAGTGGGAAGACGGAGATCTACCTGCGGGCGATCGGGTGGTGCCTGCGGCAGGGAAAGGGGGCGATCCTGCTGGTGCCGGAGATCGCGTTGGCGACGCAGATCGTGCGCCGGGTGACGGCGCGCTTCCCGGACCGGGTGGCCGTGCTCCACTCCGCCTTGAGTGAGCGGGAGAGGATCGAGAACTGGCACGCGGTGGCGCAGGGGGTGCTGCCCGTGGTGGTGGGGCCGAGGTCTGCGCTGTTTGCCCCGGTCGACGACCTCGGGGTGATCATCGTCGACGAGGAACATGAGCCGGCGTACAAGCAAGACGCGGAGCCGCGCTACCACGCGCGAGCGGTCGCGGAGCATCTGGCGGCGCGCGGCGGTGCAGTGGCGGTGCTGGGAAGCGCGACGCCGGCCGTGGAGACCATGTGGCGCGCACGCAACGGCGCGATCGGGTTGCTCGAGTTGCCGGAGCGCGTCGGGCCGAACCTGTCGGGCGCAGATCCGACCGTGACGGGTGAGGCGTTGGCGCTGCCCGAGGTGCAGATCGTCGACATGCGGCGGGAGTTGCAGCGCGGCACGATGACCTTGCTGAGCGGACCGCTCACCGAGGCGGTGGCGTCGAGCCTGAACCGCGGGGAGCAGGCGATGATCCTGCTGAACCGGCGCGGGATGTCGACGATCGTGCTGTGCCGGAGTTGCGGGCACACCCTGAGTTGCCCGCTGTGCGACATCCCGTTGGTGTTCCACAGCGACCGCGGGCAGTTGATCTGCCATCGCTGTGACGAGCGTCGGGTGCCGCCGCCACGGTGCACCGAATGCGGGGGCGAACTCAATTACTTCGGGGCCGGGACGCAGCGGGTGGAGGCGGAGGTGCGCCGCGACTTCCCCGGGGCGCGGGTGCTGCGGTGGGATCAAGACACGGTGCGGGGATCGGGTGGGCACGCACGATTGCTGCGACAGGTCGAGGATCACGAGGTGGACATCGTGGTCGGGACGCAGATGATCGCGAAGGGATTGGACTTCCCGCTGGTGACGACGATCGGGGTGATCAACGCGGACACGATGCTGCACTTGCCGGATTTTCGGAGCGGGGAGCGGACGTTCCAATTGCTGACGCAGGTGGCGGGACGAGCCGGTCGGCGCGGACCTGGGGCGCGGGTGGTGGTGCAGAGTTACACGCCGGAGCACTACGCAGTGCAGGCAGCATCGCGGCACGACTACGGGGCGTTCTTCGCTGAGGAGATTGATTTTCGGAAGACACACCGGTACCCGCCGTTCAGCCGGTTGGTGCGCTGGGTGGTGCGGCACGCGGACGAAGCACGTGCGGCGGCCACCGCGGATGAGTTGGCGCTGGCTTTGGCACGCCACGCACGGGACCGGCGGGTGGAGATCGACATCATGGGACCGGCGCCGGCATTCGCGGCGCGGGTGCGCGGCGATTACCAATGGCAGGTGATCCTGCGGAGCGATCGGCTGGAGGAGTTGTTGGACGGACTTCCGACGCGGCCGGATTGGATCGTGGATGTCGATCCGCTGAGCATGCTCTAGCGACGGTGCCGAGGGCTGTCGGGGCGTGGCATACTGCACGGCGTATTGACCGGATTGTTGTGCCACAGAGGAGCCATTCCGATGAAACTCGTCGCCTCAACCGCTGCTCGCGTTGCCCTGGTGGGCGTTGCGTCATCGCTGCTGCTCGCTGCATGCGGTGACACGCCGAAGGAAGAGGGCGTGGCGGAGATGGTCTCCACGGCAGCGGTCGAGGTGATGGCCTCGCCTGCCGGGGTGGAGGCGATCATCGCCGAGAACACCGCGACGGTCGCGATCAAGGATGGGAAGATCGAGCCGAAGACGGTTGAGGCGCTGCTGGGCAAGCCGTTCACCTTGGTGGTGACGGGTGACGGCACCGAGCACACGTTGGCGATCGACACCTTCGTGGATGGCGAGACGGTGGCTGCCACGGGCGACACGGAGATCCAGTTCGACGTCGACGGGGCAGGTGGCGAGTACACCATCACCATCGATGGCAAGGACGCCGGGACGTTCACCGCAAGCGAGGCGGGCGGGGCGTAGACGGATGGCGTTGCTCGACATCATCCTGGAGGGCGATCCGCGGCTACGGCAGAGAGCCAGCCGGATTCGCACCGTGGACCCCTCG
The DNA here is from genome assembly GCA_029977305.1 of bacterium. Taxonomy (GTDB): domain Bacteria; phylum Chloroflexota; class Chloroflexia; order Thermomicrobiales; family UBA6265; genus CADCWF01. Next base: position 10,525 of record JAPOLF010000040.1, read on the forward strand.
ATCCGTCGGCTCGCGCATGACATGCGGGAGACGATGCTGGATGCCCCGGGTGTCGGGCTTGCTGCGCCGCAGGTGGGCATCCTGTTGCGGATGGTGACGATCTACCTGCCAGCGGACTTCGAGAAGGACGGCGAACCTGAGCACGACTACACCCTGCTCAACCCGGAGATCGTCAAGGCCGAAGGTCGGGTGATGGGGTACGAGGGGTGTTTGAGCATCCCGAATTGGACGGGCGAGGTACCGCGCGCGAAGCGGCTCACCCTGAAGGCGATGGACCTCGAGGGGAAACAGGTGCGGCTGAAGCTCGACGGGTGGATCGCACGGGTGGCGCAACACGAACTTGACCACCTCGACGGGATCTTGTTCATCGACCGCGTCGAGGACAAGTCGACGATCCAAGAGATTCCCGACGAGGACGACGAGGAGTAGCGCGCACCGACCCTCGGCTAGAGGGTGACCTCGTCCGTGGTGAGGCGGAAGCGCTCGGCGTCGACGATCGAGAGAATGTCCTCGACGGCACGCTCGACACGGTCGGATTCGTTGAAGACCACATAGTCGAACTTGAGCGCGCTGGTGAGTTCTTTGCTGGCGGTGCTGAAGCGCTGCAGAAGGACGTCGGGATCTTCGGTCTTGCGGTGGCGCAGGCGCTGGAGGAGCGATCCCATCGACTCCGGGGCGAGGAAGATCAGGGTAGCCTTGGGCGCGAGGGTGTGGATGGATTCGGCACCTTGGACGTCGACCTTGACGAAGGCATCCTGCCCGCGCATCAGGGCCGCGCGGATAGGGCTCTTGGGAACGCCGTAGTGATTGCCGTAGACGACCGCCGACTCGAGGAACTCGTTCTCGGCGAGGCGCTCGGTGAAGGCTTCCGGGGTCATGAAGTAGTAGTGGACGCCGTCAATCTCGCCAGGGCGGCGAGGACGAGTGGTGGCGGTCACCGCGAAGTAGGCCTCCGGCAGGCGCTCGCGCAGGACCTCGATGACCGTGTCCTTGCCGACACCGCTTGGCCCGGAGATCACGAACAGCTTCGGTTTGCGCAGGGCGCGAAGGTGCGCGATCAGCTCGTCTGCGTGTTCTCCGAGCTGGTCGTTCACGTTGGCCGTCGCTCCTTCACCGTCGCCGGAATACACTGTGTCCGTCGCACCTAGTGTGCCGTGGGGGATCGGTCGGCGCTAGTGGGGAAATGGGTACCCCGGTAACCATTCGTACAGGGATGGCGATGGGAGAACTGGGGTGATCGGTGTTTGACGTCCTGACGATCGCGGCGGTGGCCGATGAATTGGCGGATCGGCTGCTCGATGGGCGGATCCAGCGGATCGGGCTGGTGGATCGGCGGACGATCGCGGCCGAGGTGTACGCCGCAGGCAGTCGGCATTTTCTGCTGGCGAGCGCGGACGATCGGCAAGCCGGGATCCATCTGACCTCGGCGATGACCTCATTGGATGCGGAGCTGATCACCCCGTTCGGGCTGTTGCTGCGGAAGTACGCGCGGGGCGGAGTGATCGTCGGGATCGAGCAACCGCCGATGGAGCGGACGATGCGGCTCACGATCGCGAAGCGCATGCACGAGCGGGGCGATCGTGACGGTGGAGCTGAGGATGCCCAGGCCGAAGAGGAAGACGCGGACGACGGGGAGGGGGCGATCAACGCGACGTTCGTGCACGTGCAGG
>JAPOLF010000041.1 GCA_029977305.1 bacterium
CACGCCGACGATGGTGCCGGCAAGGTCGAGTTCACCGGTGCTGTAGACGTCGGGCATCTCCGCGGTTTCGCCGCCGATGAGGGCGATGCCGGCTTCAGCGCAGGCAGCGGCGACGCCGGCGACCACGGCGGCCACGATGTCGGGATCGGCGCGGTGAATTCCGAGGTAATCGAGGAAGAAGAGCGGCGTCGCACCCTGCACGGCGATGTCGTTGATGCAGTGATTGACCAAGTCGACGCCGATGGTGTCGTAGCGACCGAGGCCAGCGGCGATCTTCACTTTGGTGCCGACGCCATCGGTGGAGGCGACAAGGACTGGATCACCGGTGACGCCGGCATCGCGGAGGGAGAACATCCCGCCGAAGGCACCGACGTCCGCGAGGACGCCCGGGGTGCGGGCGGCGCCGACAATCGCCTTGAGGCGCTCGGTGACCTTGCGGGCATCGTCGAGATTCACGCCGGCAGCCGCGTAGGTCGACATCAGGAAGCCCCCGCCATGCGCACGAGGTTGCGAAAGATTGTGAGACCGGCACCGTCCTCGCGGCCCTGCGGCGCTTGTCCCGGAAGGACGTTGCGCTCGGGGTGGGGCATGATGCCGAGGACGTTCCCGGCGCGATTGGAGATGGCCGCGACGGCACCTTCGGAGCCATTGGGGTTGGCCGGATAGGCGGCAGTCGGGCCGTTGGCATCGACGTACTGCAGCGCAACCATGCCACCCCCGGTGAGCCGAGCGACGGCATCGGGAGCAGTGGCGACGAAGCGGCCCTCGCCGTTCGCGACCGGGAGGGCGATGCGATCGATGTCGGCGAGGAGTGGCGTGGTCGCTGTCGCCGGCTTCTCGAGCCAGACCCAGCGGCATTCGAAGTGGCCGGATTCATTGGGGCCGAGTGCGCCACCTTCGAGGAGCCCGAGTTTCATCAGGGCTTGGAAGCCGTTGCAGATGCCGAGCACGGGGCGACCGCTGGCGACGTAGCGCTCAAGGGCGTCTTGCAGGTGGGCGATGCGACGGGCCCAGAGGGTACCGGCCCCGAGGTGATCGCCGAAGGAGAAGCCACCGGGGAGGACGAGCATGCGACTCGCCTCAAGGAGGTTGGGGTGCTCGACAAGATGCTCCACGTGGATGCGCTCGGCGGTGGCGCCGGCAAGTTCGAGGGCGAGTGCCGTCTCCCGATCACAGTTGCTGCCGGGGGCGCGAAGGACGATGGCACGCGGCGCATCGGTGCGCGGGGGAGCGATCGCGAAGGCGTCGAGGACGGTCATGCGGACACCCCCATTCCAGCGGAGATCGGCGTGAGGAAGGCGGCGCGAAGGTCGTCCACCGAGCAGTCAAGGAAGACGGTGGCACCACGACCGACGCGGAAGCGCGAGTCTGCGGTGACGACGCCGATGCGCTCGCAGGGGACGCGTTCCATCTCGAGTTCGAAAGCCTCGGCATGCTCCGGGGCAACTTCAACGAGGAAGCGGCTCGGGCTCTCGCCGAAGAGGACGGCATCAGTGGGCAGGCCGGCGGCACCGGGCACGAGGTCGATATCGAGGAGGCAGCCGAGACCAGCGGCGAGCGCCATCTCGGCGGCGGCGACGGCAAGACCGCCATCACTGAGGTCATGGCAGGCAAGCACCTCGAGTTCCGCCATTGCGCGGTGGAGCGCGCGGAAGGTTTCGCGGGCGGTGGGGAGATCGACCCGGGGGGCACGCGTGCCGAGCACGCCGCGCTGGCGCCAGTAGCACGATCCACCGAGGTCATCGCTGGTGGCGCCGAGGAGGAAGAGGACGCTGCCGGCCCGCTTGAGCGGCATCGAGACCGCGCGGGCGAGGTCGGGGACGATGGACATCGCAGAGATGAGGAGCGTGCCGGGGATGGCGCGTGTCTCGCCGTCGGGCGTGCGGTACTCGTTGAAGAGTGAGTCCTTGCCGGAGACGAAGGGGGTGCCGAAGGCGACGGCGGCATCGTGGCAGCCTTGGCAGGCTTTCACCAACGTGCCGAGACGATCGGGCAGGTTGGGATTGCCCCAGCAGAAGTTGTCGAGGATGGCGGTGCGATCGGGATCGCCGCCGACAGCGACGACGTTGCGTAGGGCTTCGTCGATCGCCAGCAGGGCCATGGCATAGGGATCGAGTTCCCCATAGCGGGGGTTGATGCCGTTCCCGAGGGCGACGCCACCGCGCTCGTTCGCGACCGGGCGGAGGACGGCGGCATCGGCGGGTCCGATATCGAGCGGGCCGACGAACGGTTTGCCGACGGTGCGCCCCTGCACCTCGTGGTCGAAGCGACGGACGATGCCCTCCTTGGTCGCGATGACGGGATCGGCCAAGAGGGAGAGCAGGGCCGCGGTGGCATCGTGGTCGGCGAGTTGGGGCGGGTTGGCGGCTGCAGATGGCGGCTGCCATGTGCTGTGCAGCGTGCGAATCGGGGCGCCTTTATGGAGGAAGGTGGTGTCGAGATCGGCGACGGGAGCCCCGCAGGAGGTCACCACTAACCTGCCGGTACCCGTGAAGGTCCCGATAGCAGTGGCCTCGACGCCCTCGGTTTGCATCACCTCAGAAAACTGTTTCCATGAGGCAGGGGGGACGGCGAGAACCATGCGCTCCTGCGCCTCGGAAAGCCAGATTTCCCACGGGAGAAGGCCGGGGTACTTGGTGGGGACGAGATCGAGGTTGATGTCCGCGCCGGTTTCGCTTGCCATTTCGCCGACAGCCGAGGAGAGGCCGCCCGCGCCGCAGTCGGTGATGGCGTGGTAGAGGCCGAGGTCGCGAGCGATGGGGAGGGCATCGGCGATGCGCTTTTCGACGATGGGATCCCCGATTTGCACGACGCTGCCGAGGGAGGCGACTTGGTCGGCGTCGAGCACCTCGGAGGAGAAGGTGGCACCGTGGATGCCATCTCTCCCTGCCCGACCGCCGATGACCACGACCAGATCACCCGGGACTACGGTGCGAGGGCGGCGACCGCGCGGGGCGAGGCCAAGGGTGCCGCAGAAGACGAGCGGGTTGGCGGTGTAGCCGGGATCGAAGAGGACCGCGCCGTTGACGGTCGGGATTCCCATCTTGTTGCCATAGTCACCGATGCCAGCGACCACTCCGGCAACCATCTCGGTGGGATGGATGCTGCCGGCAGGGAGGTCCTCCGCGGAGAGTGTCGGTGGGCCGAAGCAGAGGATGTCGGTGTTGGCGATGGGTTCGGCGGAGACGCCCATGACATCGCGGACGACCCCACCAACACCGGTGTTGGCGCCGCCAAACGGTTCGATCGCGCTTGGATGGTTGTGCGTTTCGACCTTGAAGGAGATTTCCCAGTCGCGGCCGAATTCGATGACGCCGGCGTTGTCCTCGAATGCGGAGAGGACCCATGGTGCGGCGATCTCGTTTGTTGCGGCGGCGATGTAGGTCTTGAGGAGGCCGTTGATCGCGGTCTCGGGGACGCCCGGTTCGTGGTGATGGATGGTCGCGCGGAAGGTGCGGTGCGCGCAGTGCTCAGACCACGTCTGAGCGATGGTTTCGAGTTCGATGTCGGTGGGGTCACGCTGGAGCTCGGCGAAGTGGGATTGGACCGCAAGCATGTCCTCCACCGGGAGGGCGAGCAGACGTGACGCGCTGAGAGCGCGCAGTTGATCGGGGCCGAGACCGAGGATGGGGACGCGCTCAGCGTGTTTGGGTGCGTCCTTGGCGGGCATGAACGCGCTCGCCCATGCAGCACCGGGGATTGCACCCGGGGCATCGATGGTGGCGCGCTCAACCACAGGATGGCAGAGCGCGGCGGCAAGGGTGCGAACCACGGGTTCCGGCGTGGCGGCAGGGAGAGCGTGCCGTTTGCCGGTGCGCACGCGCACGCCGGGGAAGCCTTCTTGGGCGAGGGCGAGGGCGAACGAGTCGCCCTCGGCATCGGTGACGCCCGGATGCGGCAGGACCTCGACGATCCAAACGGCATCTGGTGCAGCGATGGTGTGCCAGTGATCGAGGACGGGATCGCCACACAGTGCGTGGACCGCGCGTTCGAGTTCCACGGTGCGGGGGGCATCGATGACGATGAGCCGTGCCTCAGTGCGTTGGGTGACGGGATCGGGCGCGCCCTCATTGGAGGTCACCGCCACCGCCCAAGTCCCCTGCCCTGCCATGTGCTGCACCCTCTTGGCCTGCGAACGGACGCCATCTGCTGACGTTGCATGCGGGCGACGGATGCGCGATGTCGGCTCTGACCGCGCGGGCTCTGTCATAGGTACGGTACCGGAGGCAAACGTTTTCCGCAATGTCACCGCTGCACGACTCGTCCATCACAGAGATGGGGTGCGCGCCCGACCTCCTCGCTCGGCCCCCGCCGGAGTCAGGCGCACGGGCGACGGCGTACTCTTGGCGTGGACGACAGGGTGGGGAGAGGAACGATGCGGGTCATCGCCGGAGAGGCCAAGGGATTTCATCTGCGCGGGCCGGCCGGAAGCTTCACGCGCCCGATGGCCGACAAGATCAAGGGGGCGCTGTTCTCGATGCTGGCCGCACTGCATGTTGAGCCGCAACGGGTGGTGGATCTGTATGCGGGGACAGGGTCGGTCGGGATCGAGGCGTTGTCCCGGGGGGCGGAGCACGCGGATTTCGTCGAGCAGAACGCTGCCGCGGCCGAGGTCGTGCGGGCGAATCTGGCGCACACGAAGTTCGCTGACCGGGCGACGGTGCATCACACGAATGTGATGGCGTATCTGCGCTACGCCGAGCAACGGGCGGAGCACGGGTCTCCCCTCCCCGTGGCGGACTTGGTGATCATGGACCCACCGTATGCCGATCCGGAGATTCCGGTGGTGCTGCGGAAGGTGGGGATGTCGCCGCTGGTACAATCGGGGAGTGTGGTCGCGATCGGCCACTCACCTCGGGTGACACTTGCCGACGAGACGGGGCGGTTGCGCCGCGTGAAGGAACGGTGTCACGGGGACAGTTGTTTCTCGGTCTACGAGGTGGTTGACGAGGTGGTCGACGATCACCCGCAGTCATTGCACAAGGCGGAGCAGGATGCGGCGGGCGATCTACCCGGGAAGCTTCGACCCGATCACGTTCGGTCACCTGGACGTCGCGCTGAGGGCAGCGAGGCTGTTCGACGAGGTGGTGGTGGCCGTGTACGCGGGGGGCGGCAAGCCTGGCGCACTCTTCTCGACGAGTGAACGGATCGCGCTGGCCGAGGCCGCGCTGACTGACGGACCGTCGAACATCCGGGTGGCGAGTTTCACCGGATTGACCGTCGAGTTCGCCCGGGCCGAGGGCGCGGATGTGATCGTGCGCGGCCTGCGGGCGGTTTCCGATTTCGAATATGAGTTCAAATTGGCGCACATGAACGATCATCTGGCGCCGGAGATCGAGGTCGTTTGCCTGATGACCTCGTCTCGCCACTCGTTCATCAGCTCGAGCATGATCCGCGAGGTCGCGGCGCTGGGCGGGGACGTCGACGGGCTGGTCCCGGGTATCGTGCGCGACGCGCTCGCTGAGAAATACGCCAACGGCCGATAGGCGGCGCGGGTCAGGAGGTTTCCATGCACGACAACGATGACCGCTTCCGCCCGGGCGCCGCTGGCGGTGCTGACGTGCCCGAGGAGGAGTGGGACGAAGCGGACGAGGCATTGGTGCTGGAGGACGAAGAGGAGTACGACGACGGCCCGATGGACCTCGCGCACTTGGTCGCGCATCTGGTGGAGCTCCTCGATTCGGCGAAGAAGGTGCCGTTCAGCAATCGGGTGATGTTCGAGGAGCCATAGGTGCGAGCGTTGGCCGAGGCCCTCCGGTTGGCGGTACCGAGTGAGATCCGGCAGGCCCAGATCGTGATCCACGAGCGGGAGACGATCATCGACCAGGCGCAGCGGGACGCAGAGTCGATCCTGGCGAGTGCGCGCGAGCAGGCGGAGTACATCGTCTCGCAGCAGGGGATCCTCGAGGAGGCTCGGCAGCGTGCCGAGGAATTGCTGCGGCAGGTTGACGCGGAACACAAGCGATCGCTGCGATCGATCGACGAATTCGCCCTGCAACAGTTCAGCCGGGTCGAGGAATCGGTGCAGGAGGGGCTGCGCCTGATCATGGACGCCGTGCGCGAGAGCAGCGAGAACATGGAATCGGCGAAGAAGCACATCGGGAATTAGGACGTGACATCGGGTAGGCTCCCCAGATGAGCACCCTTGGCGTCTGCGTGATCACCGACAGCACATGCGATCTCCCCGCCGAGGTGTGCGATCGCCTCGGCGTGATCGTGGTGCCGATCGCGGTGGAAATCGACGGCGCCCTGCACGCAGATGGGGTGGATCTGAGCTCGGCGGACGCGATCGAAACGTTGGCGCGTGCATCGACCGCGCAGCCGTCGATCGACGCGTTTGTCAACGCCTTGCGACAGGCGGCGGGCGATCATGCGAGCGCGGTGGTGATCACCCACTCGGCGAAACTCGGCGGCACATTCGAGAGCGCGCGGGCGGCGGCTGCGGTCTTGGCTCCGGCGTTTCCGGTGACGGTGGTCGATTCCGGATCAGTGACGATGGGGCTCGGTTTCGCGGTGATGCGCGCGGCGGAGATGGCGCAGGCGGGGGCATCGGCGGAGGAGATCGCGGCGGAAGTCGCGGATCAGCGCGGGCGGACCGAGGTGGTGTTCTTCGTGGAGACGCTGGAGTACCTCGAGCGCGGCGGGCGGATCGGACGGGCAGCGGCGCTGATCGGCGGGGCGTTGCAGTTGAAGCCGATGCTGAGGATCGACGAGGGGCAGATCGTGCCGTTCGATCGCTCACGGACTCGGGCGCGGGCGATCGACGACCTGGCGCAGTTCGTGGCGGACCTCGGGATCATCGAGCGGGTGGCGGTGCTGCACTCCTCCACCCCGCGCGAGGCGGAGGAGTTTGCGGCGCGGCTGCGACGCGAGACGGGATTGCCGAACGATCGGGTGATGGTGACGCGGATCGGACCGGCGGTGGCGACGCACATCGGCCCGGGGGCGATGGGTGTTGCGGTGGTCGATCTCCCCGGATGACGATTCAGGCGGGCGGACCGCTACGGCATGAAGAGGCCACCGTCGACGGTCAGCACGTGCCCGGTGACGAACGAGGCATCGGGTGAGGCGAGGAACGCGACCGCACCGGCGACATCTTCAGCCGTGCCGAAGCGGCCCAGCGGGGTCTGCTTGAGCAGGCCTTCCTTGATCTCATCCGGGAGGCCATCAGTCATGCGGGTGGCGATGAACCCCGGGGCGACCGCGTTGACCGTGATCCCGCGCGATCCCACCTCTTTTGCCAACGATTTGGTGAGGCCAACGAGACCGGCCTTGGCAGCGGCGTAGTTCGCCTGACCGGCGTTCCCGACGAGGCCGACCACCGAGGTGATGTTGATGATGCGGCCGGAGCGCTGGCGGAGCATCGGACGGACGGCGGCCTTGGCGATGAGGAAGACGCCCTTGAGGTTGGTGGTGAGGACGTCGTCCCAGTCTTCCTCGCTCATGCGCATGATGAGCGTGTCGCGGGTGATGCCGGCGTTGTTGACGACGACATCGAGGCGGCCAAAGCGCTCGAGGGCGGTCTCGATGGTGGAGGCGGCGCCCTCGGCGGTGGCGACATCGGCTTGCAGGATCTCGACGCGGACGCCACTGCCGGCGAGCTCGGCTTGGGCGGCGCGAGCGGCCTCCTCATCACCGCGGTAGGTGAGGAGGAGATCGAAGCCATCCCGGGCGAGGCGCTGCGCAACCGCGAGGCCGATGCCGCGCGTGCCACCGGTGATGACGGCGGATCGGTTGGTGGTTGCTTCGGACATCGGTGGTGCTCCCTTCGCTTCGATCAATCCCAGTTTATGCAAAACTACTGATTCAATCTGGGGACGCCGGCGACGCCCCAACGCACGACGCCGGCGGCCCATGCGAGGCCGGCGCCGAACGCGACGAGCACGAGGTTGTCACCCTCTTCGAAGCGGCCGTCGTGGGCGGCTTCGGCGAGGGCGATGGGAACGGAAGCGGCGGAGGTATTGCCATAGCGATCGAGGTTCTGCCAGACCTTCTCCGGGGGGAGGTTGAGGCGGCGGGCAGCGGCGTCGATGATCCGCTTGTTGGCTTGATGGGGGACGAACATGGCGATGTCCTCGAGGGCGAGGCCGGCTTTCTCCACGGCTTCGGCAGCGGCGTCGCCCATCACGCGGACGGCGAAGCGGAAGACCTCTTGGCCGTTCATCTGCAAGTAGGGGCGGGTCTCGGAGACGAGCATCGCGGATTCGGGAACGAGGGCGCCCCATCCCGGGGCGAAGAGGTGCTGAGACCCGGTGCCGTCGGCGCCGAGGACGATCGAGAGGAGGCCGCGTTCCTGATCGGAGGCCTCGAGCACGACGGCGCCAGCACCATCGCCGAAGAGGACGCAGGTGGCGCGATCGGTGTAGTCGATGAAGCGGGTCAGGGTGTCGACGCCGATGACGAGGACCCGCTGGTGCAGGCCTTGTTGGATGTACAGCGAGGCGACGGAGAGCGCGTAGACGAAACCGGAGCAGGCGGCGCCGACATCGAAGGCTGCGGCTGTTCCGCCGAGTTGGGCTTGGACGAGGCAGGCCTCGGAGACGACGAATTGGTCTGGGGTGCAGGTGGCGACCACGATGAGGTCGATGTCGTCCGCGGTGAGACCGGCGACGGTGAGGGCGTTGCGGGCGGCGGCGACGGCGAGGGAGGTGGTGGTGTCGCCGGTGCCGACGACGCGCCGTTCGCGGATGCCGGTGCGGCTGACGATCCACTCGTCGGTCGTGTCGACCATGCGCTCGAGGTCGGCGTTGGAGAGGACCTTCTGGGGGACGGCCATCCCATAGCCGGTGATCGCAGCGTGGCGCATGAGATTCCCTCGCGGCAGCGGGTCAGCGGGATTGCCGGACCCGGATGGGTGAGTGTTACCCGAATCCGGCTTCCGGACAAGACGAGGTGATGGCTGTCAGCCGAGAAGACGACCAGCCCTCCCCCGATGGCGAGGGAGGGCTGGGATTCGCGACGGCTGTCGCGAGGAGATTACTCGGCGCGGCGACGCTGCTGGATCTCGATCACCTGGCGACCGCGGTAGTAGCCGCAGGACGGGCACACGTGGTGCGGCAGCTTCTTCTCGCCACAGGACTTGCAGGCGACGAGGTTCGGCACCGCGACCCAGTGGTGGCGACGGCGATTGCCCTGGCGGTGGCGGCTGATTCTCTGTTTAGGCAGTGCGCCCATGCTGTTCCTCCTACCCCGCCGACGGCGCGAGGCCCTTCTCCACAGTTGCTCATCGGCGCGCTGCCGACGCGATTACGACCCCTGTTCCTCGTCATCGAGAAGGCCGGCCAGCGCCGAGAAGCGCGAATCGGTCGGTTCCTCGCTGTCCCCGCTCTCGAGCGCATCCGGACCGGGGCACATGTCCCCGCAAAACGGACGCATCGGGAGCGAGACCAAGATCTCCTGCCTGAGCACCTCAGCGAGATCCAACTCGTGGTTCTCGTTGATGAGCGACGTGTCCTCGTCCTCGTCTTCCCCCGGTTCCAGCTGCATGCCGGTCCGGAGATCGACGGAGGGGAGGTACTCCTCGGCGAAGGAGACGCTGAACTCCTGATCGTATGCGCGCAGGCAGCGGACGCACTCGAGTTTGGCGACGCCGGATGCGGTCACGTTGGCGATGATCCCCGAACGCAACCTGGTGAGTCGCACCTCGCCCTCAATGTCCTCGGCCTGCAACCCGTCTCCCAACGGGAAGCGATCGAGGAGCAAGCGGTAGTGGCGCTTCTCTCCGGTACCGAGCCGCAACAGACCGACAACGTTGACCGCGGTCTCGTTGCGCAACTCCAGCACATCGCCATCCCGATGGAGTCCGGCGGTGATTGGGTTGTCACGATTCGCGGTCATGCCCCGTGCCTGGCAACACAAACTCGAGCACCGGCCGAACCGGCGCAACCTGCACAGTCTAGGAAATCCGCACCAGATCGTCAATCCGGGCGATGAACTTCCGGTCCTGACCGCGGGGTCGGCTGGCTGAGCGGCCAGTTGGTGTCCGTTCAGGACTTCCCAATGCAGACAGGGGGTGCTATCATCCCACCCTGTGCCCCGGCGACGAGGGTCGTTCGGGTGCGTCTATGTGTGACTTCCGCGGATTCCTGATCGCGCTGTTCTGTGAGGCGCGCAGTGACACTCCGCCGAGCAAGGACGAGAGGACGGGACCGGACATGGCTGGCACGTGTGAGCTTTGCGGCAAGACGACGACGTTCGGGCACAACGTGTCCTTCTCCAAGCGCCGCACCAACCGGAAGTTCAAGGCGAATGTGCATCGGAAGACGCTGACGGTCAATGGCGTCACGATCCGCACCAACGTGTGCACCCAGTGCATGCGAACGGCGGCCAAGACCAAGTAACGACCACCTCTTCTCGGCCCCCGTCCGGCATCCCGGGCGGGGGTCGACGTGTTTCTGCCTATTGATCGACTGGAGGACCCGATGCCACGACCGGCCGCCCCCGCTTTTCTCGACCCGGGATTGATCGAGACCACCATCGAGCGGATCGTGCCGGGGGGGCTCGGGATGGCGCATGTCACCGGGCGGACGATCTTCGTGCGCGGTGCGGCACCCGGTGATCGGGTGAAAGTGCAGTTCGAGCGATCGCGGGGGGCGGTGGCACACGCGCGCATCGCCGAGATCCTCGCGCCGGGTCCGGATCGCGTGGAGCCGGAGCATGCGGCAGTGGCCGCGTGCGGACTCGCGGATTTCGCCCACCTCTCCTACCCCGCACAGCTCGCAGCGAAGGCGGCGATGATCACCGACGCGTTGCGACGCAACGGCGGGATCACGCTTGACGATGGCTTTGCGGTGACGGCATCGCCGGCGGAGTGGCGGTATCGCCTGCGGGCAGAGTGGCACCACGATCACGTGCAGCCGGCCTTCGGGGTGATCGAGGCGGAGCAGCACCGGGTGGTGGATCTCGAACAGGATCCGTTGGTGGTTCCGGCGCTCGGCGAAGTGTTCCGCGATCTGCATCATCAGGCGTGGGCAGGATCCCTTCCGCCGGAAGTGACGACGGTGCGGGCAGCGGCAGGGGTTGATGGCGTCTCGATCGCCCGGGACGACGATGGTGGGGCCGCGACCATCACTGCCGCGGTGGGTGAGGAACGGCTGTCGTTTGATGCCACCTGTTTCTTCCAGAGCAATGCGTTCCTGCTCGAGGCGTTGCTGGCGGAGGCGCTCTGGCAGGCGACACCGGATGGTGCGAAGGCAGAGCCCGTGGCTATCGACTTGTACGCAGGAGTCGGGCTGTTCACGCTGGGATTGGCACGGCGATTCCCCCGGGTGGTTGCGGTGGAGGCGCATGAGGGCAGCGCGGCGTACCTCGCGGGGAATGCGATGCTCGCCGGATTGCGCGGGGTGCGTGTGATGGCACAGCCCGTCGAGGCGTGGTTGCCGGAGGGGCTGCGGACGTTCGGGAAGCCGGAATTGGTGGTGGTTGATCCGCCGCGTGCCGGGTTGTCCGAGGCGGCGCGACGCGGGATCGTGCGGTTGCGGCCAGAGCGGATCACCTATGTCTCCTGCGATCCGGTGACGTTGGCACGGGATCTGAAGGCGCTGATCAGCGAGGGGTGGGAGTTGGTGCGGGTCGCGGCGTTGGATATGTTCCCGCAAACGCACCATGTGGAGACGGTGGCGCATTTGCGGAAGCGTTGATGGGAAAAGGGGTCGTGGGTGCGGTCAGCGCCAGGGGTCGTCGCCCTCGGGCATGAGACCGCCGAAGCGGCCCTGCTCGCCGCGGTCTTGGAAGGCGAGATCGACGAGCGTGTCGAGGAAGGCGTCGAGGGTGACATCCTCATGGTGGAAGCGCAGGCGGCCGAGTTCGTAGAGGACGCGCTGGTCGGGCGTGAAGTCGCCTCCGGTGCCGGCGAGGCGCTGCAGTTCCAGCAGGCGGGGATCGGCGGGATCAAGCGCGAGGATGTGATCCGCAAGGTCGTCGAGGGCGGCGGCAGTGCGGAGGTTCCTTGGATCGCGGTCGATCTCCTCGGCCTTGCGCCGTCGCCAATCGGCGGTGGTGCGGCAGAACGCGGCGAGGCTCTGTTGGAAGGGTGAGGGGTTACTCGTCACCAGAGGGTTGGAGGATGCCCTGATCGAGCAGGAAGCGGGCGATGTAGGCGTTGTTCGCGTGGATGAGCTTGATGGTGTAGGTGGAGGCGGCGTGTGCGGCCGCGAATCCGGGGGAGGCGAGTTCCTCGGC
>JAPOLF010000042.1 GCA_029977305.1 bacterium
ACAACTTCATCGCGGCGTCGGAGACCAAGTGGAACCGGCTGTCTGGGCTCGTGATGCTCCTGCCGCACGGTTACGAGGGGCAGGGCCCGGAGCACTCCTCCGCCCGCCTCGAGCGCTATCTCCAACTCGCCGCCGAAGACAATCTCCGCGTCTGCAATGTCACCACCGCGGCGCAGTACTTCCACCTGCTGCGCCGTCAGGCCGCGCTCCTCGTCGAGGATCGACGCCCGCTCATCGTCATGTCCCCGAAGAGCCTCCTCCGCCACCCGATGGCCGCCTCTCCGATCGAGGACCTCGCCACTGGCACCTTCCAACCGGTCCTCGATGACGCCCAGCGCCCGAATGGTGCTGCCGTCACCCGGCTGCTCCTCTGCTCCGGCAAGGTGGTCGTCGAACTCGAGGCCGCGGAGGAGCGCGCCGCCGCAGACTGGATCGCGATCGCCCGCATCGAGCAACTCGCCCCGTTCCAGAACACTGCGATCGCCGCCGTTCTCGCCCGCTACCCGAACCTCGAGGAGATCGTCTGGGTCCAGGAAGAGCCGCGCAACATGGGCGCCTGGTCCTACGTGGAACCCCGCCTGCGCGATCTCATCGGCCAACTCGGGCGCGATCTTCCGCTCCGTTACGTCGGCCGCCCCGAGCGCGCCAGCCCAGCCGAGGGCTTCGCCGATCGCCACGCCGCCGAGCACGCCCGCATCGTCTCCACCGCACTCGCTGCGGCCCCGGCCGTGAATGGCAACGGCCACCGCGCGAACGGTGCCGCTTCCGCCAAGACCAAAAGTGCCAAGCCTAAGCAGGCAAGCGCCTCAGATTAGCCGCTGCGCATCTCATGTTGATCCGTCGTCGCAACACCTCGGGAGCGATCCATGTCGGTTGAGATCAAAGTTCCGCCTCTGGGAGAGTCCCTCGTCGATGCCGTCGTCGGCCAATGGCTGAAGCAACCCGGCGATGCTGTCAGCCGCGGCGAGACCGTGGTCCTTCTCGAGACCGACAAGGTCAACCTCGATGTCACCGCAGAGGAGGATGGCGTCCTCGCCCGGATCGACAAGAACGAGGGCGACGTCGTCACCGTCGGTGAGGTCCTCGGCATGGTCAGCGGAGACGGTGCCGCCGTCGCCGCGAATGGCGCCGCCCCCAAGGCAGCCCCCGTTGCCGCACCTGCCCCGGCACCTGCTCCCGCGCCGGTGGCGAAGGCTCCGGTCGCTGCTCCCGCACCCGCCGCCCCGGCTCCGGTTGCGGCCGAAGCGGACGCTGGCCGTGCCGCTCCCGCGGTGCGCCGACTCGCCGAGGAGCACCACGTCGACCTCGCCGCCGTCGTCGGCACCGGCACCGATGGCCGCATCACCCGCGAGGACGTCCTCCTCGCCGCCCGCACCGGGACGTCTGCCCCGGCTGCTGCGCCCGCACCGCGCCCCGCCGCTCCGGCACCCGCGGCCGCCCCGGTGGCCGAGGCCGCACCCGGACGCGAGGAGCGCATCCGACTCAGCCGACGCCGCCAGACCATCGCCGCCCGCTTGGTCGAGGCGCAGCAGACCGCCGCCATGCTCACCACCTTCAACGAGGTGGACATGAAAGCGGTGATGGATCTGCGCGCTCGCCGCAAAGATGCCTTCAAGGAGAAGCACGGGGTCAACCTCGGCTTCATGTCCTTCTTCACCAAGGCCTCGGTCGGTGCCCTCAAGGCCATCCCCGAGGTCAACGCCGAAATCCAAGGCGACGAACTCATCCTCAAGAAGTACTACGACATCGGCATCGCCGTCGGCACTGATGAAGGCCTCGTCGTTCCGGTCGTCCGCGACGCCGACCGCAAGTCCTTCGCCCAAATCGAGCAGGACATCGTCGAACTCGCCGGCCGCGCCCGCGAGAACAAACTCGCGCTCAGCGAGTTGCTCGGTGGCACCTTCACCATCACCAACGGCGGCATCTATGGTTCGCTGATGTCTACCCCGATCTTGAACACGCCGCAGGTCGGCATCCTTGGCATGCATGCCATCCAACAGCGCCCGGTCGCGGTCAACGGCGAGGTCGTCATTCGCCCGATGATGTACATCGCCCTCTCCTATGACCACCGCGTCGTCGATGGCAAGGGCGCCGTCCAGTTCCTCGTCAAGATCAAGGAGATGCTCGAGGATCCGGAAACCCTCCTTCTCGAGGGCTAGTCCCTTTCACTCATCAGCCCCGGGCGGAGCGATCTGTCCGGGGCTGCGTCATGCCCGCCACCCGGTGTCGTATCCTCTGCCCATGTCACCAAGAGCCGCCAAGACCGCAGACAACACCATCGGATGGGACGTTGGATTCCCGCTCGTCGTCTTTGCGTGGCATTGGGTGATCATCCAGTCCGCCGCAGTCCTCTCGGGGTGGATCGGCGGCGTCAATGCTCCCTCCCCGCCCTACGGCCGCATGCCCGACCCGATGACCGGGCTCGCCCACACCATGGTCGAGCCGTTCCGCAATTGGGACGGCCTCTGGTACTCCCTCATCGCCCAGACGGGCTACGTCGGGGGCACCGAGAGCGCCAAAGCCGCCTTCTGGCCGCTCTTCCCCTGGCTGATGCAGGCTGGCAGCACCATTACCGGCCTCGCCCCCGAAACCGTCGGCTACCTCATCGCCAACATCTCGTTCGCCTTCGCCCTCATCGTCATCTACCGCCTCGTCCGCCTCGACTTCACCGATCGCGTCGCCCGCCGCACGCTCTGGGCGCTCGCGCTCTTCCCCACCGCGCTCTTCTTCCAGGCCGTCTACACCGAGTCGCTCTTCCTCGTCCTCGCCGCCTCGACGCTCCTCTTCGCGCGGACCAATCGCTGGTGGCTGGCAGGATTCATCGGCATCCTCGCCGCGCTCACCCGCTCCTACGGCGTGCTGCTCGCCCTTCCCATGCTTGTGCTCTTTTGGCAGCAGCGCGGCTGCGATCTCCGTCGCTGGTGGCCGCAAGGCGTCGCCATCGCCATGCCCGCCATCGGCCCCGCCATCTTCGGCTGGCACCTCCACCGCGTCCAAGGGAATGCGAAAGCCTTTGTCGATGTGCAGGCCCAATGGGATCGGTACACCGCGACCCCGTGGCAGACCCTTCGCTGCGCCGCTTTCGGCTGCGGCTTCTACCGCGAATCCGATGGCGCCTCGTGGGACCGACTCTGGGAGGCGCTCGGCGATCCCTCCCGCTACGTCGATCCCGCGTGGCGCCTCCGCTTCGGCAACAGTGACATCCTCGAACTCTGCTGCACGATCCTCTTTCTCGCCCTCGCCCTCATCGGCCTCTGGAAGCTCCCGCTCTGGATGAGTGCGTTCACCATCCCCGGCCTCATCATCCCGCTCTTCTCCCCGAGCAAGGTCCACGCCCTGATGAGCATGCCGCGCTTCGGCCTCGTCCTCTTTCCGCTCTTCGTGGTGCTCGCCCTCATCCTCCGCCCGAGTTGGTTCGCTCGGGCGCTGATGGCCCTCTCCACCATCCTGCTCTTCCTGCTGACGCTCCAATTCGCCCAGTGGTATTGGGTAAGCTGACCAACGCGAAGCGGGAGGGGCGAAACCCTCCCGCTACCTTCTCCTCGAGTGGTGAAACCCGGTCTTAGACAAAGATCCCCAGCGGCAGCGCCGCCGTCACGATCCAATTCGGCGAATCCACCACCTCGGCGATCTTCAGGTCGACGCACACCGAACACAGCACCAGCGCCTCGTGATCCGTCAGCCCCTTGTTCGCCTTCAGCCATTCGATCATGTAGCGGATCGCGTTCTGCGTGTTCTCCCACAGGTCCGGTCCGTGCGCCGAGGTGCAGTGCCACCCCTGCGTGTTCCACGAGCCGGTCATCGCCCCCGCCATCGTGAATTGCAGTTCCGGCAGGTTCTGCCCCTTGATCACATCAAAGGTGATCGTGACGAACGACTCCATCTCGATCCCGGTGCCGCACACTTCGCCGTCACCCTGCGTCGCATGCACGTCTCCACATGAGAACAATCCACCGGCAACCTCCACCGGCAGGTAGAGCGTCGTCCCTGCCACCAGTTGCCGGATGTCGAGATTCCCGCCCACGCGTCGCGGCGGCACCGTGCTGTGCTCACCCGGTTCGCCCGGGGCCAACCCCATCACGCCGCAGAACGGCTCGAAGGGCACCACGATCCCCGGCTTGAACTCCGAGCGGTCCCCCTTGGTCAGATCCCACACCTTCAGGTACGGCGTCTGGAACGCCGCATCGTCCTTCAGCAGATTGAATCCCGGTAGCACGAAGGAGTAGCCCCAGTCCTTCGGCTTCACGGAGTCGATCTTCACCACCAAGGTGTCGCCCGGTTCCACCCCGCGCACTGCCACCGGCCCCGAGATCTGATGGATCGGCGAGAAGTCCAGGGTCTCCATCACCTTCACCGTCGACGTCTTCGTGATCTGTCCCTTGGTGATCTCCGGCGTCTCGAAGACCACCGTGTCACCCGGGTCCACCGTCAGGGCCGGTTTCAGATCCCGGTCCCATTTGTTGTGGATCGCCCGCTTGTCCAGATGATGAACCGTCATGACTCCTCCTTCACCAACACCTCACGCGACACCCACCTGCCGCACCACCCCGCGTTCCCCGCGGGAGAACCAGCTCCGCACTAGGCGATGACCCGCCCCATGAACGCTGCGAACGCATCGGCCACCGAACCTCCCTCGGGGGCTGGTTGCTCCTGCCCGAACACCGGGTTCGCGGACCGATCGATGTGCGCCATCATCCCCCGTGACTGCTCAAGCGCAATCCGGTTCAGTTCCGGCGCGAAGGCCGTCGATTGCCCGGTTGCCCGAGCGATGTCCCACCCATGATTCATGATGTCGATGAAGCGGAATCCCACCGCCATCGGCGCTGGGAAATCCCCATACGGCAAATGGAGCACCTGCTCCATCGCCTGTGGCGCGGTTGCCGCCGCGATCACCCGATCGCACGATGCCGTGAACGTCCCGAGTGGGTCATCCCCAGCGAGATCACCCTCCACCCACGTCGTCGGCCCGGAGAACGCCTGCGCCACCACCTCGTTCCCGCCGATGAGGTGATTCACGACATCTCGCACCGTCCACTCCGTGCACGGAGACATCAGCGACCACTGATCAGCCGTTACGCGCCCGATGATCGAACCGACCTCGTCTCGCGCCCCGGCCAGCAAGGTTGCGATGTCTGGCACCTCCGCCGTCGTCGCCGCAGCCCCGGGCCCGAGGTGATCGAAGTGTTCCGGTTTGTGGCCGAGATACGCCGCGAGTCGATCCGCAGCCGACGCGCTCTCCGGCACGATCGTCTCCGGGTCGAACGGCGCTCCCACCCGCGGCCCGCCCGGCACCGACGCCTTCGTCATCACCAACAGCGTCTCCGCGATCTCCGGCGCAATGTCCGTCGACTGTCCCGTTGCCTTCGCCAACTCCCAACCGTGGTTCATGATGTGGGTCGAGAGAAACCCCGCGAACCCGCTCGGTGGCATCTCCCCGAAGGGGCTCGTCACCGTGCGCGATTCATCCCGACCTCGCAGCGCCGCCCTCGCCTCAGTGAACGATGCCCGCAGCGCCGCCGCCGGATCCTCGCCAGTGATGTCTCCCTTCGGCCGCGGCGTCGTGCCATCGGTCAACAGCGAGATGGTCCAAGCATTCGACTGAATCAGGTGATTGATCACGTCGCGCGCGGTCCAGTCGTCGCACGGTGCCGCGTTGCCCCACGCCTCCGCGGGCACCGCATCCGCAATCGCCTGGATCGCCCCCGACGTCGCATCGAACAGCGCGAACATCGCCGCTGGATCCTGTCGCTCCATGGTGGAATCCTTTCTCGTTCAGCCGTGAAACCGCTCGTGGGGAGTAGGGTAGAGGAAAGCCGAGCCACGCGCAGCAGCCGTCATCACCTCGCGCCGAGACCTCGCACATCACCCGCGAATCATGGTCTACTCCCCGGCAGCACCCGCGTACGTTGCCGTGAGTCAGGGAGGATCCCCATGCCGCCATCGAGCACCATGACGGCGGTGCGCCGCGAAGTCCGCAACAGCTGGGACCTCAAGGCCTTCAACTGGAAGCTCGGTCTCATCTCGCTCGCATTCCTCACCGCCATCGCCCTCCTCGTCTCCAAGCTCGGCAACGAGGGTCTTGCGCTGGCGATGGGCATCCTGATGTCGCTCCTCGTGCTTGCCACGTCGCCGAAAGAATCCCGTGGCTGGGCACTCACCCGCTTCTCAATCCTCGGGGCGGTCGCAACCTACCTCGGCGTCGCCATCAGCGGC
Organism: bacterium; assembly: GCA_029977305.1. Taxonomy (GTDB): domain Bacteria; phylum Chloroflexota; class Chloroflexia; order Thermomicrobiales; family UBA6265; genus CADCWF01. The sequence continues at coordinate 6,214 of JAPOLF010000042.1, forward strand.
GCCAACCTCACCATGGCCATTGCGCTGGGCGTCGTCTGCTTCCTCGCCAGTTTCGGCGCCGGGATCAATCCCGCTCTCGCCGGCGTCGCCTCGATGATCTCGATCTGGATGCTGATGGCCCTCACCCTTCTCGGCGATGGCATCTCCCCGGGCACCCGGGCGCTCTACTTCCTCCTCGGCGCACTTATCGTCGCCATCCCGGTCATCATCGGTGATCGTAGGAAGGGAGTGCAGCGCGGTCCGTTCTTCCCGACCATCGACTCCATCAGCCGTCGCATGCACTTCGGCACGGACGACTTCGGCTACGCCGTCCTCTTCGCCGCCGTTGGTGTCATCACGCTCATCGCCGGGGTCTTCCTCACGCCAGACCATCCCCAGTGGACCGCCTCCACCGCGCTCATCCTGATGCCTGCCGTCGGCGGGGGCTCGATTGTCAAGACCGTCCAACGCGTCGTCGGCACCGCGCTTGGCGCCTTCCTCGTCGTGGCGGTGATGACCGTGGTCGATGACCGCACGATGCTCATCGGCATCGCCGTGATCTCCGGTTTCTTCATGGCCGCGACGATCAAGGTGAATGCCACCCTCTTCGCACTGTTCCTCACCAGCATGATCGTCGCCGCCACCGGCCTCTCCGGCGTCGACATCCACTCCATCGGCCGCGAACGCGTCATCGGCACCCTCGTCGGCGCCGGAGTCGCCGTCCTCGGCATCCTCGCGGCGCGCTACCTGCTCCCCGCCGAGGAATCCGTCGCCGAGACCGCCAATCCCGCCTGACGCACGAGCGGCGACCCCATGGGCCGCCGCTCTCCGAATCACCGAAGCCGGTGAAACGCGCTCTCAGTCAGCGGTCCCGGCAGCCGGTGCCTCAATGATCTCGGACGTCACGACCGCCGCACTCGAGGGTACCGCCATCGCGCGCCGTCGCTTCAGGCGGTCTCGTGTCGAGGCGTAGGTCAGCACCACCACGAACACCGCCGCCGAGAACAGCACGATCGCCGCGCCCGACGCGATGTCGAACCAGTAACTCCCGTACATCCCGGCCACGCCGCACAGCGCCCCGATGATCGTCGACAGCACCATCGTCCGCCCGAACGAATCGGTCAGCTGCCGCGCCGTCGTCGACGGGATCACGATCGCCGCCGCGATCAGCGTCGCGCCCACCACGTTCAGCGACGCCACGATCGTCGCCGCCAGTGCCAGCGCAAACCCCGTCTCCACCCACGTCGAATGCACGCCGTAGATCGGCGCGATTTCCGGGTCGAACGTCGAGAATAGCAACTGCTTGTAGAACACCAGCACCGCGATCAGCACCACCAGAGCGACCGCCGCCATCACCATGATGTCCTGCGGCGTCACCCCGAGGATGTTGCCGAACAGCGCCGATTCGAAATCCCGGCTGAACGATCGCGTTTTGGAGATCAGCGCCACACCCAGCGCAAACGACGCCGTGGTGATGATCCCGATCGCCGCATCCGCCCCGATCCCGCGCTTCCGCGCCGCGCGATTGATCAGCAGCGCCGAGAGGAATCCCCACAGCCCCGCGCCGATGAAGAAGTTGATCCCCATCAGGTAGCTCACCACCGCTCCGCCGAAAACGGAGTGCGACAGCCCGTGCCCGATGTAGCTCATCTTCCGCAGCACGATGTAGACGCCCATCAGGCCGCACAGCGCCCCGATGATCAACGCCGCGATCAGGCCGTTGCGGAAGAACTCGTATTGCAATGGTTCAGTCAAGTACTGCATCTCGGCCTCGCTAGTCCGCTGCCTGCGTCGGCGCCAACCGATCCCCGAATGGACCGTGGTCATGCCCCTCGGCGATCAGGATGCCGCCCGTCTGCTCGTCGCGGAGCACCCGCATCGGTGCCCCGAAGGTCCGCGAGAGGATCGCCGGGGTGAACACATCCACCGGCGCACCTTGCGCGATCACGCCGCCATTGATGCACGCGACCCACGGCAGGTGTGCCGCCACCGCATTCAATTCGTGCGTCGACATCACGATCGTCACGCCCTGCTGATTCAGATCCACCAACAGGTGCAGGATGTCGTCGCGCGTCTTCACATCGACGCTCGCCGTCGGCTCATCGAGCAGCAACACCTGCGGCTGCCCGATCAGCGCCCGCGCCAAGAAGACCCGCTGCTGCTGCCCACCCGAGAGATCACGGATGTGTCGCTGCGACAGCCCGCCAATCCCGAGCCGCGCCAGCGTCTCCTCCACGGCCTGCTTGTCCGCTTTCGACGCCCACGGCAACCGCCCCATCGCGCGGATCCTGCCCATCAGCACGACCTGCTCGACCGTCACCGGGAACGTCCAATCGACGGTCTCGGCCTGCGGCACATACCCGATCCCGATCGGCGGATGCCCGGGCGTCACGCGCGACCCCAACACCTCGACCTCGCCGCGCACGTGTGGCAACGCTCCAAGCATCGCCTTCAGCAACGACGTCTTCCCGGCGCCACTCGGCCCGACCAACCCCACGAATCGCCCCGCCGGAATTTCCAGCGAGACGCCTTGCAGGATCGGCTGGTCGCCATACCCGCCCGTCAGATGTGCGATGTGGATGATCGGTTCTGCCATGTTGAACTCCCGGTGTGTGGTGCTAGTCCTGCGCGTAGGTGTCCCACGGCTCGATCCCGGCCAACGCCTCGGTGCTTCCCCCGAGCGCGTTCACCATCAGATCCATGTTTTTCAGCATCATCCCGATGTAGGTGTGCTCCGGCGCATTCGGCTCCCCCGGCGGGTCGTCATCGCGCAGTTGGTCGATGTACACCGCCCCGGATTCCTTCGCGATCTGCTCCAGCACGTCGCTCGCGAAGACCTCAGACCCGAAGACCGCTGGAACCTGTGCCGCCTTGATCTGCTCGATCAAGGTCGCCACGTCCTTCGGCGACGGCTCGGAGAAATCACTCGGCTGTGCCGCGCCGATCACCGTCATCCCCACATGCGGCGCGAAGTACGCCCAACTGTCGTGGTAAGTCAGCAACTTGCGGTTCGCCTCCGGGATCGACTGGATCGCCGCCACGATTCCCGCATCCAGCGCATCCAGCACCGCGCTGAACGCCGCCAGATTCGCCTCGTAGTACGCGGCGTTCTCCGGGTCGCGCGCCGACAGCGTCTCCGTCACGATCTCCGCATAGCGCTTCGCGAATGGCACGTTCGTCCAGAGGTGCGGATTCGGGTCGCCATCTTCCTCCGGGAAGGAGAAGTCGAATTTCCACTCCTCCGGCGTGATCGTCAGGTCACCCAGCGCGACGATCTCCGCCCCATCCTTGAGATTCGCCTCCGCCAGTTCCAGCGTCGGCAGCTCAAGATTCAACCCGTTCACGAAGATCACGTCCGCCGAGGCCAACACCTTGGCATCCGACGGCGCCGGCTCGAAGGTGTGGCTGTTCGTCCCGTCCGGCACCACACCCCTCAGGTTGATCTTCGTGCCGCCGATGTTCCGCACGATGCTGCTGATCGGCGCCACCGTCGTCACGACGTTCAGCTTCCCGTTGTCGGAGAGGTCATCCGCCCAGCCGAGCGAGGCCGATGGCGCATCGTCCTGCGCGGCGAGCACACGTCCGCCACCCAGCAACCCGAGGCCGAGCGCAACGCCGCTCCCGATCATGAGATGTCGCCGCGAACTTCGTGAAGTCATGCCCTATCCCTCCGTGATGCAACTCATACTACCTGCAAGTAGTTGCAACTACATGATCCGAAGAGTAAAGTCCCCGATCATCCCCGTCAACAGGCGGTGAGTAATTCGGGTTACCGACATCGCGGTGTTTCCGATTCCGCCGCCGCCAAAGACCGTGAGGACCGCGTGACTGAGCCACTGACCATCAACCGTTCCGCCGGCGATTGGGAGCACCTCGCTTGGCGCCTGCGCTCCATCGGCCAACGCGCCACCCCGCAGCGCCTTGTCATCCTCGGCGCGCTGGAGCAGGGGAGGCACCTCTCCGCCGACGAGATCTACGCCCGGATTGAGGGAACCATCCCCGGCCTCAACCGCAGCACCGTCTACCGCAACCTCGAACTCCTGCGTGATCTCGGCCTGATCAGCGAGACCGATCTCGGCGGCGGCACCCGCGAATACGAGCTCATCGAGGAACGCCACCACCATCTCGTCTGCCGAACTTGCGGCGAGCAGTGGGAGTTGGCCGACGCTGTCGTCTCCCCGTTGCGGGAGCGCATCGCCGCCCAGTATGGATTCAACGCTGGTATAGACCACTTGGTGATTTTCGGCACCTGTGCGGCCTGCCAATCCCGCGTCGATCCCGCGGAGTAGCCTCATGGTGGACCGTCCCATCGCCATCAACGAGCCTGATGTCCTCTCATCGACCCAGCTCCGTGATCTCGTCGCGCTGCTGCAGGCGGTGGTCACCGAGGGCGCTTCGGTCGGCTATCTCAGACCTCCCGACGATCCCGCCGCCACCCTCTATTGGAGCGCGCTCCCGCGTCCGGGCGTTCGGCTCTTCCTCGCCGAATCAGCCGGTGCCGTTGTCGGCACCATCCAGCTCCACAACGCCGAATCCGCCAACGGCACCCACCGCGCCGAAGTCTGCAAGCTCCTCGTCTCGCCCACCCACCGCCGTCGCGGAATTGGACTAGACCTCCTTCGTCACGTCGAATGCGCAGCCCGCGACGACGACAAACTCCTCCTCCACCTCGACACCCGCGTCGGTGATCCCTCCAACCTCCTCTACCAACGCGCAGGCTGGACCGAAGCTGGCACCATCCCCGCGTGGGCCCGCTCCACCGACGGCACCCTCGAAATGACCCGCTTTTGGTACCGGGATCTGCGCCATCCGCTCGAATGATCCGCCGACACCCGCCCGTCGCTGCGGCATAATCGACTCACACAGCGACGCGGTACCGTGCCGCGTGCCCCCGTGCACACCACCAAAGGAGCCGCACCGATGTCCTCCGCCGATGAACGCGCCCAGCGCAAAGCCGAGCGTGCCGAGCGCAAGGCCCTCCGCGACGCCCTCCGCGAAAACCCCGAGGCTCGCGCCCGTGCCGAGAAGTTCGTCACCGACTACACCAAGGGCAACCCCTACGACGACTACACCGATGCCGAGGCCGTCGAAGCCTTCGAATACGTCCGCGCCGAGGCCACCCCGGCGGAACTCCACGAAGCCCTCCGTGAGACCATCAAGCACTTCACCCCAGAGCAGCAGGCCGCCTTCATGGCGATGATGCAGGGCGACGACGACACCAGCCCTGCCATGGGCATCGCCGGCAAGGGCGGCCCGTCCGGTCTCGGCAACATCGACGACGTCCTCGGCGGCCTGATCGATCCGCGCAACCAGAAGCTCAAGGGCGGTGCCAAACAAGCCCCGAGCTCTCCCTTCGCCGACGTCCTCGGTGGCCTCCTCGGTTCGGGTGGCATGCCCGCCCCGCAATCGATGCCCGCCCCCAACGCCATGGGCAACGATCCCATCGGCACCCTCCTCGGCGGCCTCCTCGGCGGTGGCATGGGTGGCATGGGCGGCGGCGCGCAGGCGAACGATCCGCTCGGCAGCCTCCTCGGCGGCCTGCTCGGCGGTGGTGCTGCCCCGCAGAAGCGCAACATGCCGGCGCAGGATCCCTTCGCCCAGATGTTCGGCGGCCTCCTCGGCGGCGGCTCCGGCCAGCCGATGGGCAACCCCTACAAGCAGGCCAAGCCCGAGCAGAAGGCCGGCATGGACAGCGCCATGATGAAGATGATCATGGGCGGCATCGCGGCCTTCGCCATGAAGAAGATGCTCAGCAAGTAAGCCTGCTCTTCCTGTGAGACGATGCACGGGCGGCCGACCAGGCCGCCCGTGCTGCGTTCCCCGCTGAGTTCGCCATGCCGAAGTACGACTACACCTGCACCGCCTGCGACGTCTACTGGGAACTCGAACGCCCCATGGCCGACGCCAATGCCTTCACCCTCTGCCACCTCTTCGGCGAGCACAGCAACCGCGTCTACACCATGCTCAAACTCCTCTTCAGACCG
>JAPOLF010000043.1 GCA_029977305.1 bacterium
CGAGGTCCCGGTGATCAATCCGGATGACGCTGCCGAAAAGGCCGCTGGCCCCGCCGCCGCCGGTGACATCACCGTCGACCAGGCATGGGCCCGTCCTGCTCCCGCCATGGCCGGCGGCATGGGGCAAGGGATGGGTGACGGGATGGGCCAAGGCATGGACGCCGCCGGCACCAGTGCCGCGTACATGCTGATTACCAACAACGGCGCGGAAGCGGACCGCCTCACCGGTGCCTCCACGCTCGCCGCCGCATCCGCCGAGATCCACGAGATCGTGGACGACAACGGCGTCATGAAGATGCAGCCCCTCGCCGACGGCCTCGAAATCCCCGCCGGAGGCACGGTCGAACTCAAGCCCGGTGGCTACCACGTCATGCTCCTCGGCCTCAAGGATGACCTCACCGAAGGCGAAACCTTCGACCTTATCCTCACCTTCGAGAAGGCTGGCGATGTCGAAGTCACGCTCGTCGTCGTCCCCATGGAGGATGCCAGCTCCCTTCCATCGGACCCCAAGGAGAACCCCGGCATCACCATCGATAAAGCGTGGGCACGCCCCGCTCCGGCGATGGCATCGTAACCACCGCACGCCGTCCCACCTTGGGGCGGCACCATGGGGGCGCCGCACCGCGCGGCGCCCCCCGAGGCAATTGCCGTGGACACGTCCAGCCCCAACCCGGCCCCCAACCCAGCCTCCGCCTCACGGCGCACCGCCATCATCGGTGGCGTCGTCGCGATCATCGGTATCGCCGCCGTCCTGCTGATCCTCACCTTCCGCCCGACGTCTCGCGACGGGGAAGGGGAGGGCAAACTCTTCGTCATTCCCGCCGGGACCATCGTCGAGCGTCCTACCATCGACTCCGCCATCGAGATGCCCACCGAGATCCGCTTCGCCCCGGGTGAGTTCGCTCAGATCTCCATCCGCAACGATGACCGCGTCGCCCAGCGTGCCGGCCCTTGGGTGATCGCCCCCGGCCAAACCCTCACCGAGCGATTCCCCGAACCCGGCGATTACTTCTTCGCCTGCAGCGTCGATCCCGCCGAATCGGTAACGGTCGTCGTCGAAAAATGACCCGCCGCGCCGTCGTCATCGGCACCGCCATCACGCTCATCCTGCTCCTGCTCACAGCGGGCATCTCCCGCTTCGCGCCCTTCACGCCGCCAGCCACTCCAGCCACCGACCTCGTCGGTGAACAACCCGGCACCGTCGTCCTCTCCATGCTGATCCGCAACCACGGAAGCGAGGACGATGCCCTCCTCGGTGGCACCATCGACTTCGCCGACGCCCTCCAACCCCGCCTCACCACCCTCGTCGATGGCCGGCGCCACGATCGCCCCGCCCCCGACGGCATCCCCATCCCTGCCGGGTCCACGGTCATCCTCGAACCCGGCGGTGACCACCTCGCCATCCTCGGCCTCCACGAGGACCTCATCCAAGGCCGGGAATTCCGCGTCACGCTGCGCTTTGCCCGGGCAGGGGACGTTGAGGTCACGGGCCGCGTCCGCCGCAAAGTCGACGCTGCCGGCAGCACGCCGCCCCCCGCCGTCACCGCTGGCGAGATCGAGGTGTGGCTCGTCTCCGCGCCCCCAGCACCGTCCTTAGCAACGCCATTACCATGAAATGACGGCATTACCACTAAAGGAATCCCGTACTTGCCAAACTTCCTAAGGCTGAAGTACACTTCGTGCTTAGGAAACACTGATTCGTCGCGCGCCGCCCCCGTCCCGGTGGAGCTGGCCCGCCAATCTGGCAACGCCACGAGGAGTCCATGGCCCAGTCACCACTGCAACCCATCGTCGGGAAGTTCGATCTGCGCCGGTACGTCTCGCAGGAGCATCTGTTCGAGATGATCTGCGTCGGCATCTTCGCCATCGAGCTGATCTTTTTCGCCTACGTCTACGTCCACCCGAAGCTCTTCTACGCGCCGCCGGATCCCGCCGCGGCGATGAAACACGGCCGCAACGCCCCAGCGGTCCAAGTCGCCACCGTGGTCCCAGACCAAGCGGGCTCCAGTCTCGGTGCCGGTCCGATCACCACCCCGGCTCCTGTCGTCGCCAAGCACGCCGATGGCAAGCATGGCCACAACAAGGAATCCAAGGACACCAAGACCAAGGACCAGGAAAAGGCAAAGTCCACGACAACGCCCTAGGCGCATCCGGGTAGCCAGCGGAGCAACCCAAACGCCACCGGTGTCGTACCTTCCGATGAGGAAGGTCGTTCACCGTCAGGCAATGGAGTGGTCCGATGCCCGAACCCGTCTCGTTCACCCTCAACGGCACATCAATCACGGTTGAAACTTCGCCGGAGACGCCCCTGCTGTGGGTCCTCCGCGAATCCCTTGGGCTCACCGGCACCAAGTACGGCTGCGGCGTCGGCTCCTGCGGCGCGTGCACGGTCCATCTGGATGGCGCCCCCATTCGCAGTTGTCTCTACCCGGTCGCCTCGGTCGCAGGCAAAGCCGTCGTCACCATCGAAGGCCTCGCCCCGAGCGACGACCTCCACCCCGTTCAGCAAGCGTGGATCGCCGAATCCGTCGCCCAGTGCGGGTACTGCCAGAGTGGCCAGATCATGGCCGCCGCCGCCCTCCTCGCCGCAACCCCCGATCCCTCTGACGAGCAAATCGCCGAGGCCATGAGCGGCAACCTCTGTCGCTGTGGCACCTACCCAGCCGTCCGCCGCGCCATCAAGCTCGCCGCCGGAGGAACAGGGGCATGACCGCCTTCACCCTCTCCCGTCGTACCCTCCTCGGCGCCACGATCGCCGGCGCCTTCTCGGTCGGCATCCGCTTCAGTGAACCCGAGTTGATCCGGGAGGCAACCGCCGCGGAGCCCGTGCCATTCGGCGCATGGATCACCGTGCATCCGGACAACACCATCGAGATCGCCCTGCACAAATCCGAAATGGGCCAAGGTGTCTCCACGGCCCTCCCCATGCTTGTCGCCGAGGAACTCGACGCCGACTGGGACACCATCACGGTGAGGGACGCCTACGGCCGCCCCGAGTACGGCACCTTCGGGATGCAGTTCACCTTCGGTAGTATGAGCGTCAGCACATCATGGCTGCCGCTGCGAACCGCTGGTGCCGCCGTCCGCGCCGTCCTGCTCGAGGCCGCTGCGGCTCGCTGGGAAGTCCCCGTCGACACCCTCCGCACCGAGCGATCCATGGTCCTGCACGATGCCACCGGCAACGCTGCAACCTACGGCGAACTCGCCGCCGACGCCGCGCTGCTCCCGCTCCCTGCCCAACCCGCACTCAAGGACCCCGCCGATTTCACCCTCATCGGCACGAACGTCCCCCGCCGAGACAGCGTCGCCAAGTCCACCGGCACCGCCTCCTACGGCATCGACGTCGTGGTGCCCGACATGCTCGTCGCCGTCCCACTTCGTCCCGCCGCGTTCGGCGCGGTGCCCGAGTCCTGGGACGAGTCCGTCGCGCTGGCAATCCCCGGGGTGGTGGCGGTGAAACCGCTGCCCGCCCCCGGCGCCGGCATGGACAGCGGCCTCGCGGTCATCGCCACCGGGTTCTGGGCCGCCTCCCAAGGGCGTGATGCCCTCGCCCCCACCGTGGTCTGGACCGCCGGCACCGCGCTGGCAGACGATGCGGCCATCACCGCGCAACTCGAGGCCCTGCTCGCCGAACCTGCACCGCTCGCCTTCGAAGTGGGCAATCCGGAAGCCGCCATCCAGCGCACCAAGACCCGGGTCGAGGCGACCTACACCACCCCGTTCCTCGCCCACGTCACCATGGAACCCATGTCAGCCGTGGCGCATGTGCGCGCGGATGCCGTGGAAATCTGGACCGGAACCCAGGCGCAGGGATTCATCTTCCCGCTTGTCGAGCAACTCACCGGGCTTCCCCGCACCGCCATCGTGCTCCATCAGCAATACCTCGGCACCGGCATGGGGCGCCGCGTCGAGACCGACGTCGTCGCCGACGCCATCAACCTCAGCAGCATGATGCAAGCACCGGTGAAAGTGATCTGGCCGCGGGAGGAGGATCTCCGCCACGATTTCTACCGCCCGGCGACCGCCCATGCGATCACCGTCGGCTTGGATCCCTCCGGCCGCCCCTTCACCTGGAACCACCGTCTCGCCGGCGAATCCAACATCACCCGCTATGCCTTCTTCTCCGCCACCGGTCCCACGGGTGACACCATCGATCCGATGATGGTCTCCGGCCTGACCGATCCCTTCCGCTACCCCGTGCCCCACCGACGCATCGAGTCCGCGGTTGCCTCGTCCGGGGTTCCGGTCGGGTTCTGGCGTGGGGTGGGGGAGACCAACAACGCCTTCGTCGTCGAGAGCATGATCAACGAGCTCGCTGAGGCCGCCGGCACCGACCCACTCCAGTACCGCCTCGATCTTCTCGCCGACGATCCGCGCTCCGTCGCCGTGCTCTCCCTCGCCCGCGACGAAAGTGGATGGGACACCCCACCGCCCGCAGGCATCGGACGCGGTGTCGCCTTCACCGATTTCGGTGGATCCCGCGTCGCCACCGTCATCGAAGCGACGATCGTCGACACCGCCCCGCGCATCCTGAAGGCCACGGTCGCCGTCGATTGCGGCCTCGTCGTGAACCCCGTGATCGCCCAACAGCAGATCTCCGGCGCGACCATCACCGGGCTCTCCGCCGCGCTCCTCGAGCAGGTGGTGATCGCCGAGGGTGGCGTCCAGCAACGCTCCCTCGCCGAGTATCCGCTGCTCCGCTACGACCAAGCCCCGGAGATCACCGTCGTCTTCGTCCCGAGCGCCGAGCCGCCCACGGGTCTCGGCGAACCCGCCACCGTGACCGCCCCACCCGCCCTCACCGCTGCGCTCTGGGCGGTCGATGGCCTCCGCCGCCGATCACTCCCCCTTCGCTGAATCCGGGGCGGTTCGTCTCACCTGCGGTGAATACCACGGCGCGCCACCAAATCTATCTGGTGGCGCGCCAACCTATGCAACAACGCTGATGAGCGGAATTGGCCCTCAGACACCCCATCCGGGCGCCGTCGCCAACCACCGCAACGTCTCCGGCACCCCGAATCCCTCCGGCCACTGATGTTGCGCACCGTCACCCAGCGCGCTCAGCGCCACCAACGAGGCCCTCACCCCCGCCACCGGGATCCGCCAGCCCGCCGTCGCCCCCTCCTCGACCGGCAACGCCAGCACCACGTGCGACCCCTGCACCGTCATCCCCACCAATGCCCCGTCAGCTGACGCCGGAAGCAGGAACGGATGGCTCACCATCGTCACTCGCCCTTCGTCCTCCAGCAGCAGGAACCGATGCAGCGTCGTCCCACGTTCGCCCGTCGGCACCACGTCCCGCCCCATCACCAGCATCCCATCGCCGAACGCCACCGCCGCCGACACCGCCACCGTCTCCGCGAGCAGGAAACTCACCATGTCCAGCGAGCGCAGCCGCATCACCCCGACCGCATCGCCGGCATCGACGATCACCGTCGGCGCCACCCGCGCCACGAATCCCAGTCCGTCTCGCCCGGCGAACGGTGCCCACCATCGCTGCGCCAGTCCCCGCTCCGGCGCTCCGAGCAAGCGCACCGGACCCACCGTGCCGCCCGCGAGATCAAGCTCCGCTGCACCGAGTTGCGGCGGATCATTCGGACCCTGCATCACCACGCCGGCCACCAGCCAGCGCTCCCCGATCTGCAGCAACTGCGGCAACTGGATCGCCGCCACCGCTTCACCGGTTACCGGCGACGACTCGGCGGTCCCATCCGCCGCGATCCGGGCCACGGTCCACGCCTGATCACCCTCGGCATCCCATGGGGCCAACATCACCAACGCATCGCCATCCGCCGCGATTGCCGGCGTCGTCTCCAGCACCCCGGCCGGCCGGGTCGGGATCGGCAACGGGAATTGCGACACGGGAACCAACTCCGTCAGCGGCGATGCGGAAGCCGCCTGCGTCGCGCGCACCGCGTTCCGCAGCTCCAGCGGCACCTCCGCCGACGCCAGCGCCACCATCGCCGCCGTCCGCTGATCGGCCCCCGCTGCCGGATTCACCGCCGTCGCGACCGCCGGGAACCACCCACGTGTCTCATCCACCAACGACGGCACCATGCGCAGCGACACCGCCACCCCGGCATTCCGCACGAACGGCCCCGCGAGATACGCCACCGGGGCCTCGCTCCGCGGCGTCAGCGCGTTCCACGCCACCGCCCGCAGCGGCGCATCAGCCCCGGCGACTCGAGCAGCGATCTCCAACTGCTCGACCATCAGCGGCAACGTGGAAACCCCATGCGGATTTCCCATCACCAAGGTCAGCAACTGCCGCGCGCCGGCATTCGTGATCACATACCCCGCCAGCGTGGAGACCGGCGTGCGCACGATCGCCCCTTCGGGCTGCTCGCGGAACTGCGCCGCCAGATGCAGCAGATCGATCCGCTTCGGCGTCCCCGAAAAGTACCCCGGAGCCAGCGCCCCAAAATCCTCCGGGAAGGCGATGTCATCCTCGAAAATCGTGGCGAAGGGGAGCCCCTGCTGCACGATCATGTTCCACAGGAACACGTGGCTGAGGAACGTCCCCTGCAAGCCCCCCACCTGCGCGAAGGCCGGATCAAGCCCGCTGAGCCGCGGATTCCCCGCGGTTGCCCACGCCGATGCCAGCGTCTCCACCGAACTGCCGTCCACCCCTCCAACGCGTTGCGCCGCGGAGAACCCAGCCTCCGCCACTCGCGCCATCGCCGCATCGCCACGGGCGGGCGCCCTGTCCAGCGTAAGCACGAAGGTCGGAGCGGCGAGCACCTCTTCCCACGTCTCGGGAAGGGCATCGGTGATCTCGTCCTCGTCCTCCTCCTCGAAGGCTTCGACATCCTCATCGTCTGCGGGGAGTTCCGCGGTGCGATCCACCGCACCGGATGCAAGCATCTCCATCTGCCGCTGCGCGGCCGCTGCCGCCTCCTCAAACCCGAGTGCCTCGAGCGAGCGCGCGAGCACATCCCACGGCCCTTCCCCGTGTGCCGGTTCATGCCGATACTCGTCGTCCGTGCCGATGATCCCCGCCGCTTCTGCCGCGTTCAGCGCGATCGCCGCCTGTGCCCATTCCGCCGCCCGCTCGTGCTCCTCGGACCAGTACGCGGCCACCCCGGAAAGCCAATGCAGTTCCACCATCGTCGGCCGGTGCAGCAGCCCGAGCGATGCCATCGTCTCGGCCTCGCCCCACGACTCCAACGTCTCCCCGAGAATGCGCGCTCCCTGATACGCAGCCCACGCCCCCGCATCCGGGTCGTCCCGCAGCGCCACGGCCTGCGCCAACGCGTCCAGCGCCTCCTCCGGGCCAGCCTCGCGCTCGAGGATCAACCCCAGCGCGAGCCACCACCGGCCCGACTCGGGCTCCTCATCGATCCCCGCGCCCCATGCCGCGATCGCGGCCGAGAGCGCCTCGTCGGCCGCCTGCTCCCCGAAGGTGTCGTCCATGAAGTGTCCCGCCTCTCAGTTACGCCCGGTCCGCGCGCGGCTCGTCCCGCCGCGGCGTCGCATTGTCAGCCTTCACGCTCGAATCCGGGCGCCGCCCGAGTTTCCCGTTCTCGACCAATGTGCTCAACACATCGAGCACCACCCGCACCCCGAGCAGCGAGGTGATGTCCGCCACGTCATACGGCGGCGCCACCTCAACCACTTCCATCCCCGCCAACCCCTCGCGGGTCACGATCTCCAACATCCGGAACGCCTCGCGCGGCAGCAATCCGCCCGATTCCGGCGTCCCCGTCCCTGGCGCGAACGCGGGATCAACCGAGTCGATGTCGAACGACAGGAACACGCACTTCGCGTTCTTCCACGCGATCTCCAACGCCATCTCGCAGACGCGTTCCATCCCCCAGCGGTCGATGTCGGTCATCGTGATCACCGACGCCCGCCGCTCCCGCGCGTTCGCCACCCCGGTCCGATTCCCCGTCCACCCCCCGATCCCGATCTGCACCAGATTGGTCGCCGGCGCGTTCGGGATGTTCGTCGCGTGGAAGAACGGCGTCCCGTGCATCCGCTCGTCGATGTTGTACTCGCTCAGGTCGCTGTGCCGGTCGAAATGGATGATCCCGATGTTGCCGTCGACATACGGTGCCAGCCCCCGGATGTCCGGGTACCCGATCGCGTGGTCTCCCCCCAGCACCACCGGGAACACCCCACGCTCATGGATGTACGCCATCGCCTTGTCGATCTGGTCGAACGACTTCTCGATGTTCGCCGGGATCACCGAGACGTCCCCCACGTCCACGATGTCCAGCGACTCGTACAGATCCACGCCCTTGTCGAAGTTGTATCCGCTGTGCAGTCCGGAGACGTTCCGCATCCCCATCGGTCCGAACCGCGTTCCGGAGCGATACGTCGTCCCCGCATCCAGCGGCACCCCGACGATCGCCACATCCTGCCCGCCCAGTTCCCGCATGTCCGCCAAGAACGGCCGATGCCCGAACGTCGCTGAGTGGTGATAGCGGTATCCGCTGCGGTTGAACAGCGGGATCGTCCGGTCGTTGATCGACTCCGCCGACGGCAGCCCCAATTCGAGGAAGTGCTCGATCGCTTCTTTCGTCTTGGTCACCGGGAGTTGCGCTTCGCGCTCCATCATCCGGGTTCCATGCAACTGTTCGCGATCCATCGGCTTCTCCGTTCTCGATGCGCGGCGAAGGTATCCCGCAAGCCTACCAAACCCCCACGCCACCACCCATCCCGGCTCCCGACGCGGAAATCCGCGTGGATGCTGGGTCTCTGGCCCGTCAGCCCTAGGCACCCCCTGATCAGGCCGAAGCGCCATTGCACCGACCGCTCGTCACCCAGGTGACACCATTTCCTGCGTCCAACCGTTCCCGAGGTGTATGCTTTTCTGCGTTGGCTCGCGGCGCCCGGCGTCGCCCAACGCGGCAACCCTCGCCCCGCGCTTCCTCGCTGTCGCCGCCGCTGATCCGTCCGATTCCCAGGGGGAACACACATGTCTCGCTCGTCGTTGTCCGACATCACCATCAGCCGCCGCGCCGCCCTCATCGGCTCCGCAGCGGCCCTCATGCCGACCCTCGCCTTCGCCCAGGATCAGGAGACCGAGGGCGGAGACGGGGGCGACGCCATCCAAATCGTCGAAGTGCCCTCCTACGGGGCACGCCGCCCGGGCCCGGTGCTGAACCTCTCCGCCCGCCAGCGCGGCAAGAAGAAAGAGCGCACCGGCCTGGTCCCGGTAGTGATCTCCATTCCGGACGCCATCGTCGAAGCCCCGGTCGAGGTCGGCCAGGTCATCGATGGCATCCCCCAGAACCCCACCGGCCCGTGGGTGATCACCTGGTACAGCAACGTCTCCTCTCCCGGCCTCGACACCAACGTGGTCATGTCCGGCCACGTCGATTACTGGGACACCGGCCCAGCCGTCCTCTGGAACCTCCCCTCCACCCCTGCCGGGTCACTGGTCTACGTCACCATGGCTGAGGGCGAGACCTTCACCTACGCTATCGAGAGCTCCGTCCTCTATTCCCTCGCCGAGTTGACGCCGGAAATCCTGCAGAGCCCGGCGATCTTCGGCGACACCGGCACCGAGGCCCTCACCCTCATCACCTGCGGTGGCGAATTCGATGCCGTCGCGCAGGCCTACCTCCAACGCTGGGTCGTGCGCGCCTATCTGGTCTAGACCAATCGTGTGCCGCTCCGATCGACCCCCGGCGCGGCAACGCCCCGGGGGTCGACGCTGCCGGAGCTCGGATGCCCATGGACACCCACATCCCGCCAATCCAGCCAGCCCTGAACGACGAGACCGTCGCCCTGCTCCTCGCGCCCGATCGCATCGGCCCGCATGACGGCCACGGCAAGACCTGCGTCGTCGCCATGAGCGGCGGCGTCGACAGCGCTGTCACCGCCCTCCTCATGCGCCATCGCGGCTACGACGTCGTGGGCATCAATCTCCGCCTCTTCAGCCCCGAGGACGAAGACCACCGCGCCAACCCCTGCTGCGGTATCCCCGCCATGGACGACGCCCGTCGCACCTGCGCCACCATCGGCGTCCCCTTCTATGCCATCAACATGGAGATCGACTTCAGCCGCGAGGTCATCGACACCTTCGTCAACGAGTACGCCAGCGGCCGCACCCCCAATCCCTGCCTCGAGTGCAATCGCCACGTGAAGTTCCGCCACCTCGTCACCCGCGCCCGCGCCCTCGGGGCTGATTGCCTCGCCACCGGCCACTACGCCCGCATCGACCACGCCGCACCGGGAAGCGACGCCCCGCACCGCCTCCTCCGCGCCCTCGATGACACCAAGGACCAGAGCTACGTCCTCCACACCATGACCCAAGACCAACTCGGCTATCTCCGATTCCCCCTCGGTGGCCTCCACAAGCGTGAAACCCGCATCCTCGCCCGCGCCTTCGGCCTTCCCGTCGCCGACAAACCCGAGTCGCAGGAGATCTGCTTCGTCGGCAACCGCTCCTATGCCGATTTCGTCGCCGCCCGTCGCCCCGACGCCGCCCAACCCGGCGAGGTCGTCACCTCCGACGGCCGCCTCATCGGCGAGCATCGCGGCGTCCTCCATCACACCATCGGCCAACGTCGCGGACTCGGCATCCAGTCGAAAGAACCCCTCTACGTCCTCCGCCTCGAGCCGACCACCAACCGCGTCGTCGTCGGCGGAAAAGACGAAGCCTCCACCCGCAGCCTCACGGCGGAGCGCACCACCTTCGTCGACGGTCGGTGGCCCGATGCCGCTCGCACCTGCGATGCCGTCGTTCGCTACCGCGGCGCACCCCATCGCTGCACCGTGCAGCCGGACGAGGAGGGGAGGGCAACCGTCACCTTTGAGGGCCCCGGCCCCATTGCCTCCCCGGGCCAGGCAGTCGTCTTCTATCGCAACGACGAAGTCCTCGGCGGCGGCACCATCGAGCACGTCACCCGCGGCGCCTGATCCCGAACCTGCCCGAACCGCGGCTCCTCGGGTACCATGACCCCAGCACGCCACGACGATCCATGCGCTGCCGCCCGTTGCGGCCCTCAACGCCGGAGGACGCACCCCCGATGGAACTGGAAGAGCAGAAATCCGACAAGAAGACGATGATCATCGCGATCATCACGGCGATCGTCGTGCTGGCGGTCCTGGTCGGTATCTCGTTGCTCCTCTACAACCTCGGCGGCACCGATCAATCCGCCCTCGAGCGCGTCCGCGACATCTCGATCATCTTCATCGTCCTCCTCGGTGGCCTCACCGTCGTCTTGCTCTCGGCGGTGGTTGTCGCGCTCACCTACCTCATCTTCCAAACCAAGGACCGCCTCATCCCGCTCCTCGATGAGACCACGGACACCGTCAAGCGCGCCCGCACCACCGTCGAATTCATGAGTGACGAGGCGGTCCGTCCGATGATCGCTGCCGCCGGCACCGCTGCCCGCGTCCGCGCCATGGCCAACGCCTTCCGCTCCAAACGATAGGACCACCGATGGCGCAGGATCTCCTCATCATCGGCCTGCCTCGCGCAGGCGCATCTTGGGCAACGCAATCCCTTGCCACGCTGCCCGGGGTCGTCGGGTCGATCCAACCCGATCTCGGCAAACTCGGCTGAGGCAGCCCCAGTGCCGCCCGTGTGGCGGACCGCATCACAACAACATTCACCACCGTCCGAGACGCCGCACGAGACACCGGCAGCGTCCCCTCACGCGCGGTGAACGGCCGCCTCCCCGATGACCTCTTCGCCCGCACACCCGGCCCTGATGGCACCCGCCCCCTGATCGCCCAACTCGGCGAGGTCGCGGTTCCCTTCGCGCGCGGCACCGATCCCGACGTGGTCATCGCCCACCCGCTGCATGGGCTGCTCGCTGCCCAGAAACTGCAGGACCAGATGCCGGTGCGCGCGCTCGTCCGCAACCCGCTCGCGATGATCGCCTCGATGATGTCCGTCGAGCCCAAGTTCCGCGCAGAGGGCCTCTTCCCCCGGGTCAACGAGGTCTACCCGCAACTCGCGAAATCCCTGCGCACCCTCGATGACATCGACGCCCGACGCGTCACCACCGTCTATCACCTCTTCAGCCAGCTCGCCGAGGCGCTCCCGCGCCAACAGGTCGTCCGCCTCGAGGATCTCGCTGTACTCGATGTTGACGATCTGTGCGGGAGCCGGGGCGAGGGTGGCGGCGGCGGGCGAGGCCATGCGCGGTCGAATACTCCCTTCGCAAAGTCCGCAGCGTCAGGCGAGCCGTCGCGCCGCG
>JAPOLF010000044.1 GCA_029977305.1 bacterium
CCGGGGCAGGTTGATCCCCCCGCTCGACACGGTACCCGGAGACCCCCGGGGACGGTGTGCTGGGAGTGGAGGAAGCCGACACCTGGTGCACCTCAATCACTGCGCGGGGGCGCTGCGGACGCCTGTGAGGGGATGGTAGCACGGGGTGGGAATCGGCAGATTTCCGTGAGGGATTCAGTGGCCCTCGTCCCCGCTCCCCTGCGGGGGCGAGGGAGGAATTCGCTCCATCTCTGGAGCGGCAACCGTAGCTCCGACGCCTACCGGCGCACGGCGTTCTTGGCGAACCAGAGCACGTTTGCCGGGCGCTCGGCGAGGCGGCGCATCAGGTAGTAGTACCACTCGGGGCCGAAGGGGGTGGCGATGAGGACGCGCAGCCCTTGGCGGACGAGATCGACTTGGTACTGGGAGCGGATGCCGTAGAGCATCTGAAATTCGAAGCGGTCATTGCCGATGCGGTGCTTGTCGGCGAATTCGCGGACGTGATTGATGATCCGCTCGTCATGGGTGGCGACAGCGGTGAAGGCGCCTTCGAGGAGCATGCGCTCAACGAGCTCAATGTAGGCGCGGTCAACGTCTGCCTTGTCTTGGTAGGCGATGTCGGCGGGTTCGAGGTACGCACCCTTGACGAGGCGCAGGTTCGGGTTGAGGGGGAGCAGCGAGGCGAGATCCTCGGGGGTGCGGTAGAGGGCGCTTTGGAGGACGGTGCCGACGTTCTCATGGCCATCGGCGCGAAGGCGGCGGTAGAGGCGGAGGGTGGCGTCGACGCGGGCCGACTCCTCCATGTCCATGCGGATGAAGTTGCCCTTCTCGGCGGCGTATTCGACGAGGCCGACGATGTTCTTGTAGGCGATGTCCTCGGAAATGTTCAGGCCCATCTGGGTCGGCTTGAGGGCGATGTTGGTGATCAGGTTCTCCTGTTGGATGCGATCGAGGACCATGCGGTAGGTGCGGACGACCTCGGCGACCTTCGGTTCGCTGGTGATCGCCTCGCCGAGGAGTGTGGTGTTGGTGCGGAGGCCCTTTTCGTTCAGGCCCCGGAGCACGGGAACGGCTTCGTCGAAGGTTTCACCGGCAACGAAGCGGTTCGCGCCGAGTTGCATGCCGTACGAGCGGACGCCCTTGGAAACCACTTTGTTTTGCGTGGCAGCGAGGATCCCCTTGCGGAAATACGGATTGAGATCCACCTGCGGCACTGCCTTGGTGACCATGCTGGTTGCTCCTCGCGCTGCTCGACTGCACTGAGGGTAGTGTCCGCGCCATAGGTGTGAACGGCAAGTGCGCGCGCGACGGAGAACTCAGTTGGCGCGGATCGCGTTGACGGCATCGCGGAGGTCGATGGCAGCGGCGCGGGCGGCATCCATCCAGTCGTCGCCGCTGCTGGCATAGATGATGGCACGGGAAGAGGTGACCACGAGGCCGAGGCCGTGGGCGTCGACACCGGAGCGAACCGCAGCCGCGAGGTCGCCGGCTTGGGCGCCGACGCCGGGCAGAAGTATCGGTTGATCGGGGCAGGCGACGCGGATCGCGGCGAGTTGTTCGGGGTAGGTGGCGCCGACGACCATGCCGAGGGTGGCGGGGTGGCGGGTGGACCAGTCGCGGATCGTGTCGGCGACGACGCGGTAGAGCGGTTGACCGGCGACGTCGAGATCCTGCAGATCGCCGCTCCCGGGGTTGCTGGTCTTGCACAGGATGAAGACGCCGCGGTCGGCGCGGCTGATGAAGGGGACGAGGGCGTCCTCGCCGAGGTAGGGGCTGAGGGTGACGGCGTCGTAGCCCATGGTGTCGTAGACGCCGCGGGCGTAGGCGGCAGCGGTGGTGCCGATGTCGCCGATCTTGGCGTCGAGGATGGCGGGGGTGGTGCTGGGGATGAGGGGGCGAATGCGCTCAAGGGCGCGGATGCCGGCGGCGCCGTGGGCGAGGAAGAAGCCGAGGTTGGGCTTGTAGGCGCAGGCGATGTCGGCGGTGGCGTCGATGATGCCGGCGGCGAATCGGACGAGCAGGGATTCGACGTCATCGGTGGCCTGAAGCGGGGCAGGCATGCGGGTGAGATCGGGATCGATGCCGACGCAGACGAGGCTGTCGCGGGTGGTCATGGAAGAGCGGAGGCGGTCGGACCAGCGGTCGGCGGACATCGGGGAGGGGTCCTTTCGTCGTGGTAGGCGCGAATCGGCCGATGGGGTGAGGGTACTACGGGTGGTTTGGGGATGGGGTGATGTATTCCATAGGGAGGGGAGCGAGACGAGCCCTTTGGGGGCTTGCCCTCACCCCCTGGCCCCCTCTCCCCTGCGGGGGAGAGGGGGAATGTCTCGGAGTTTTGGCGGGCGAGTGGATGTGAGGGCTCGGGTTTCGGGGAAAAACGGGACCATCTGTACGTACACCTTGTGGGTGGGGGTCGGTACACTTTTGGCGAGGGTTGGGGTGACATCTGGTTCCACGCGTGGTGATATTGCGGTATCTCCAGCGATTGGACAGCGCAATGCGGGCCGGTTCGCGGACAACGTGAGACGGCTGCTCGGGAGCAGGACATGGCCGGATTGATGGATTGGCTCGGGGTGAAACGGCGACAGAGCGTGGGCGACACCGTCCTGCTGATCGCACGGGAGATCACCGACCGCGTCACCACGGTGCAGGAAGGGCTCGCCGAGGTGCGATCGCCGGAGGTGATCGACCACCTGACGGAGGAAGACTTCTTCGGCTTGGGGCAGGTCACCGAGGAGCAGGCGATCGAGGACCCGGAGTACGCCGTGGTCTTGGCGCGCTTGGTGTTTGCGGCGGCCAAAGCGAAGCAGTTGCCGGAGGAGACGGTCGATGCGGCGCTGCGGCTCGATGCGCTGTTGGAGCCGGGGGCGGAGCGCGATCGGCTGCTGCGCGAGGCGTATCAACTGGCCGAGCGGTCGGGATACGTGGTCGGGGGGCGGACGGCGCTGAGTCGGCTCGGATTGCGCGCGATCGAGGCGGGTGACACCGAGCGGGCGCGGCAGACGATCGAGCAACAGTTGGCGCTGGGCGACGTCTCGATGGACGGACCGTCGGAAGTCGCGGCGGCGATGGCGCTGGGCGATCAGTATCGGCGCGAGGGCGACACGGCGACGGCGCAGCGCCTCTATCGGCGCGCGACGCAGGCGGCGCAGCGCTTGGATGATCCGGCGACGATCGCCGAGGCGTTGGTGCGCCAGATCGAAGTCCTTCCGCGTGACACCGATCTGCAGACCCTCGGGGCATTGCAGCGGCAGGCGGCGGACGCGGCGCGGCGCACCGGCAACCTCGCGCTGCAGAGCCGGATTGTGCTCGGGCTGGCGGAGACGCTCTGGCGAAATGGGAAACCTGACGAGGCGATCGCGCAACTGGAATCCGGGTTGACGCTCGCTCGGGAGATCGGGGATCAGTCGCTTGAGGTGCGCTGCCGGGCGGCGCTGCTGGAGATCGAGCGAACGCGTGAGCGGCTGGATGTGGTCGCGGATCACGAGCGGCAGATCATCGCGATCGAGGAGCGGCTCGGGAATCGCACGGGCACCGCGGAGTGGTCGTTGCGACTCGGCAGCACGTTGCTGGCGATGAACAGGCCGGACGAGGCGATCTCGGTGCTGCGGCGTGCGCGCGACATGGCGACGGCGTTGCAGGATCCGCAATTGGAGGAGCGTGCGCTCGGGGGTCTCGGCGTGGCAACGGCGCAGACCGGGGCGATTCCGGAGGCGTTGCAGTATCTGACCGAGGCGATGAACGTCGCGCATGAGGCGCAGGATGACCGCGGTGAGGCGCGGTGGCTGACGAGCATCGGCGAGACGCTGTGGCGTGCGGGTGATGCGGATCAGGCGTTGAAAGCGCTGAACGACGGCTATGCGATCGCGCGGCGGATCGATGACGTCGAGCTGCAAGCGACGCAACTGACGCTGCTCGGGCGCATCTTCGTGGCGCGTGGGGAGTCCCCGCGGGCGAAAGAGTGTCTGAACCGTGCGCTCGAGTTGAACAAGCGACTCGGACAGCGCGGCGAGCAGATCCAGAATGTGATGGCGCTGGCGCAACTCGCGTCGGAGACCGGGCAGATCGGGAGCGCGACGCAGCTCTTCGAGCAAGGGTTGCATCTGGCGACGATGTACGGTGATCAGGCCTCGGCGGCCCGCATCCAGCTGCGGATGGGGCGACTGGCGGGGCGACGCGGCGACCAACTCAATGCGGCGGAGCATTTCCGGCAGGCCGCGATGTTGGCGGATGGTCTGGGACAGCCGACGCTGGCGGCGCAGGCGTGGCAGGCCTATGCCACGGCGGGTCACGCCTTGGCGGATCCGCGCACAGCCGAGGCCTATCAGAAGGCGATCGGGTTGGCGCGGTCGATGGGCGACACGGCAACCGAGGCGTCGATGGTGGTGAATCTCGGGCTGTATCTTGCCTCGGCGGGGCGTGACGACGAGGCCGTCGTGGCGCTGCGACAGGGAGCGGCGATGGCCTCGGCGCTGGTCCCACCGGAGGAGGAGTTGCGCGGGCGTGCGGAGCATGCGTTGGTGGTGCTCGGGGAGCACCGCCGGACGATGGCCGAGGCGCGGGCACGGCGGGACATGCCGCCGATCCAGACCACCTTCACCGGAATCACGCCTGCCATGGAGCCGCGAGAGGACGAAGTGTCCGGAGAGGCGACCTTGCGCCCGGAATAGTCCGACGGCGAGAGGAACGACCTCTTCCGCGACTGCTTGTAGTGCACAAACAAAGCCCCCCTCGCCCTTGTCGGGGCAAGGGGGGCTCCCTGTTCTGTGCCTAGGCTGGCGGCTGCCAGATGGAGATACGGTCGTTGTTGGTGTCCGCGATGTAGACCTTAGCGTTGTAGTTGATGGCGTTGTAGGGGAAGCTCAGGTTGCTGGTGGTGCTGCCAAGCGTGCCGAAGGTGAGGACGTTGGACCAGCTGATGCTCGAGGTGTTGGGGCGTATCCATACTGAGATGCGGCTGTTGCCGCAGTCGACGACATAGAGCGCCATGTTGTCCGTTGTTGGGAATACGGCGTAGGGGCTTTGAAACTGACTTGAGCCGGAACCGGCAGATCCGAACGAGGTCACCTGCGCCCACGATGTGCTGGAGGTGTTGGGGCGAGACCACATCGACACACGAGCGGCGCTGATCTCCGCGACATAGAAGTTCAATCCGTCACTGGAAAGCCTGCCGCCGCTCGGATAGCTCAGCGAGCCACCAAACGTCGTCAGGTTCGACCAACTGGAGCTGCTGGTGTCGGGGCGATTCCACACGGAGACTCGGTTATTGAGGCTATCGCTGACATAGGCGTCGAGGCCGTTGGCGGATATGTCGACGTTCAAAGGATCACTGAAGTTGCTCGCACCGGAACCAGTGGATCCGAACTGGGCGAGGTAGGACCAGTCGCTGGCGGAAGTGGATGATCGCGACCAGATGACGATCCGATTGTTGCTCTTGTCGGCAATCAGCACGCTGAGGTCGTCGGGGGTGAGGACAAGACCGTAGGGCTGATAGAACTGGGTATTGCCCGACCCTTGGCTGCCAAACGTTGTGACGTTCGACCAATCGGTGCTCGCGTTGGTCGAGCGCGTCCAGACGGACACCCGGTGGTTGTCGCGATCACTGATCAGCATCGTTCGGCCATCGGAGGTGAGCGCGACGCCCGAGGGGCTGTCGAAGTTGCTGGAGCCGGCGGCTGGTCCGGATCCGAAGGTCGTTAAATTGTTCCACGAAGGCTGAACCGAGGGAGTCGACGTCGGCGCCGGAGTGTTGGTTGCCGTGGCGATCGGGGTGTTCGTTGCCGAGGCAATCGGGGAAACGGTTGGCGTCGTGGTCGGTCCCACCGTGGCCGTCCCCGGGAGAGAGCAGACCCCGTCAAGGCACTGGCGATCGCCGCGACACTGGATGTCGGAGGAGCACGGCTCGCCGAGCGCCTTATACCGACAACGACCTGTGTCACGGTCACAGAACCTGGTGCAGCACTCGTTGTTGCGCTTGCACTTGTTGTCAGTGGGCTTGGACCCACAGGGCCCTTCAATCGCAGGTTTCCCGCGCCGCCGTCGCGCCTCAACGTCATCTGCCTCGTCGTTCCGGCGGAAGACCACAACGGCGGACGCCGCGGCGCCAGAGATCGCGGCGGCGATCGCCCGGCGATTCCACTGGATCTTGCTCATGAATCACCCCCTAGCTTGCGCGCTCTATTGGCCAAATGTTTCTCGTTACGCGGAGAAAAGTCAACCACAGAATCCCCACGGATTTCTCCGAAGCCACCTCGTCCTGAGGCGACGACGGGGTAGAGAAGGCACCTCAAGCCTCGGTCGGGGTTCCTCTTCCCACGTGCCCAAGCGGCACCGGGATGGAGAACGAATCCGCAGAGTCTCGACGGTTTTCCGCAATCCTTGGTAGAATCCGTGCCAAGCAGGCACCGTTTCGTCGTTGTCCTCCCCTGCCCTGCGCCGACGATTCACCGAGGCCGTGTTGATGGCTGCCGTCGTTTCCGCCATAGCGTTCGCCCGGCGCGCCGGGGCGTTGATCGACGCCCGTGCCTCGGTGTCGATCGACACCCAGCGCGATGCGACGCTGCTGGTGACGGTGGAGCCGGTCGAGCACACGCCGCGCGGGTTCGAACTCGCCGGGTTGGCACTGCGCACGATCCGCGAGCAATTCAGCATGTCGGCCGGGGTCTCGCCCGCGATCGCGTTGGAACGGGCGATGCGGATCGCGAATGCAACGCTGGTGACGGAGAACCGGCCGTTGGCGGGGTGCCGATGGGAACGCCGGGTGGCGGTCGGGGCGACGGCGGTGGTGATCCATGGGGGAGAGGCGTTCATCGCTCAATACCCACCGACGCAGTTGGTGGTGATGCAGGGCACCGAGGTGCTGAGTTTCCCGGAGCTCGCCTCGTGGCGAGAGACGTGGATACCAGCAGGGGACGCGCCAGAGCCTGAGGCGATGGGACTGGTGGAATCCGCGCGTCCGGTGTGCATGCGCACGTCGGTGAGTGTCGGAGATCGGCTGCTGCTCGGTTCGTCGGGAGTTGGTCGCGCGTTCAGCCGCGGGGATGAGGCGGAGCTTTTCGCCGCGATGCTCGGCGAGGCGTTGGACTGCGATGGTTTGACGGATCTCACTGTGGCGGCGGCGGATGCGTGCGACGTGCGCGATGTGACCGTGCTCAGCGTCCGGGTGGATGCATTCGCCCGATCCACCGTGCATATGCCAGAACGTGCATGGTCGGAACGCGGCGGTGTCACCGCGCCGGTGTGGCTGCGGCGGTTAGCCACACGGCCGGCGCAGCTCGTGGCACGGGCAAGTTCCGCGGTTGGTGAGGGGACGCTGCCGCGGGTCGGGGGCGCTGCCGGGTCGATCGCGCTGCCGCTGCCGGGGAATCCGTTCGAGGGATTGCGTTTCCCGGCACCGCCGCCGCGGCGGAGGCGACGGTCGGTGTCCTCGGTGCCACCGCTGCGCGCGCCTGGCACGGGAAGGATGGAGCGGCACGTCGCGACACCGGGGATCTCCACCGATGTGCTCGCATGGTTGCCGCGCGGGATCGAGCAGATCATCAGTGCGCGCGCGTTGGCCCTCACCTTGGTGCTGATTGCGGCGGTCGGGGCTTCGGTGCTGGGATACGGCTGGACGCAGCAGCGGGAGCGCACTGGATCGGTGGCTTTGGCACAGGCAGATCAGGCGATCGCGCTGGCGATGAGCAATCCGGTGGCGGCGGGTCCGGCGTTGGCAGATGCGGAGGCATCGCTCGCCGCGGCCGAGGGATCTGGGATCGGCGAGGCGGAGACGCTGGCACGCTGGCAGGATGTTGAGGCAGCGCGGGAGCAGGCCTGGGGGATCACCCGGATCACGGACCTCACGGCGGTGGGGACCTTGCCGGCTGCCATTCGCGCTGCGCAGCCGACGCTCGTCGCGTGGGGGTATCACGCCTACCTGATCGGCGACGGCGTCTACCAGGTGGCCGATGACGGCGGCGCATTGATTGAAGTGCTGGCGCCGGGGGCGATGGTGCAAGGCAAAGCCATCGGGCCAATCATCGCCGGAGGAGCGAGCGACACCGGGTTGGTGGTGACGGACGGCACCTGGGTGTTGCGGTGGAACGGCAAAGGTCCGTGGGTGCGATCGCCGCTGCTCGACCCCGAAGACGTGGCGTGGAACGATGTCACGGTGGCGGCGTTCAACGGGACGTTGTACCGGCTCGCCGATGGGAAAATCACCAAGTTGGTCGCAGGGCCGGTCGGCGTGATCAATTCGCCATGGGTCGACGCGACGATGGCGGCGGACCTGATCGATGCGACCGACATGCAGGTCGGCGAGCGCGTCTCGGTGCTGTTGGCGGATGGAAGAATCCTGACCTTCTACACCGGCGCATTGGAGCAGTCGGAAGTGGTGCCGGTCGCTCCGGAGATCGCGGGGGAGACGCGGTTCGCGGACGCCGCGGGGTCTCCCTATCTCTGGATCGTGGAGCCGAGCGCGATGGTGGGCGACACTGAGGGGCGCTTACTCCGCTATCAGCGGGGCGGAATCGTCGAGCAGTTCGTCCTGCCGTCGCCGCACTTGCATGACGGAACTCCGGACGAGGCGCGGTACGTGTTCGCGCATCCGGACGCGGTTGCCGTGAGTGATCTTGCCGGGAAGGTCTTCCTGCTCAAGGATGGCGTCGTGTGGAGCGGGACGCTGAACGGCGTTTCGCCCACGTAGCGCGAGCGAGATGCAACGGCCCCTGCACGCCTCGTGCTGGGGCCGTTGGTGTCTTCGGCGAGGTGATCGGGGCGATTAGGCGGGTGCGGCCTCAGTGGCGCGCGGCTCGCGGAAGATGAGCCCGAGCAAGAGCACCACGATGACGATGATGGCGGCGGCGACGATCCAGACAAATTGGGACTCGTCGTACCAATTGATCACGACGCCAACCAACGCCCAGAGAACGGCCGCGCCGTAGGGCAGCCAGGCGACGACGGGACCATGTGCCACACGCGTCAACACGAGGGCCGCAACACCACCAGCGAAGAGCAATAGGGCACTGCCACCGAGATCCGCCCCCTGCCCTGCCCGCTCCCAGCCCAGCGTGATCAGCGTGGCGGAAAGTCCGACGAATGACGCGGCGGTCACCCAACCGGCGAGAAGACCGACGCCGGGGCCGACGACCCACTTCTCGAGTCCCTGCGGCGCCGTGGTGGCGAAGTGCGCGACGTACTTGAGGAGGCCCATGATGGCGCAGCCCGCGATGGCGAAGATGAGGATTTCGGAAATGACGAACATGCGATCGGTGAAGGTGTAGGTCCAGATGGTGTTGCCGGCCATCGCGGCGAGCACCCACCAACCGATGCTGCGGAAGAGCGGATTGGTCCGCTGCGCGGGAAGCACCTGGTAGATCGCGTAGATGAAGAGCAGCAGGAAGATGACCCCCCAGATGGCGAAGGCATACCCGGCGGGGACGATCGGGGAGCGGAACTCATCGGAGACCGCGCCGACGTTCTGACGGAAGAAGCCGATGCCGACCTGGGTCACCGCGAAGAGCACGGTGAGGATCTGCCTCAGAATGTCACTGCCGGTGGCACGCTCGCTGTTCATAGGGCCCTCCACTGACTTCCAGGTGTGCGCTGTGGGTCATCCCCGCGCCACGCGTCCCCGCAATGCCAAGAGTGCCATGGAGATGCTGATTGTTGCCACGACGAGGATGGCGATCAGACCAGGAATCAGTTTCGCCGGATCCCAGCCGCCGTAGATGAGCGAACGGAGGGATTCCAACAGATAGGTCATGGGATTCCATTTGGCGATGGTTTGGAGCCAGCTGGTGAGGTACTCGAGTGGCAGGGTGCTGGTGGTGAGGAAGGCGAAGGGGAAGAAGAGGATGAAGCTGGCACCGACCGCGCCGGGGTTACCGGTCTTGAGGGCGATCGCATAGGGGAAGCCGGTGAAGGCGAGGCCCCAGAGGCCGCTCATCAGCATGAAGAGCAGGATGCCGACGAAGCCGGTGTCGAAGCGGACGCCAACGATGAACCCGAGCACCAGGACGGGGATGCTGAGCAGGAGGACCATCACGAAATCGGCAGCCATCAATCCGAGGAGGATGGCGAGGCGCTTGATGGGGGTCATCAGCATGCGATCGAAGTAGCCGGATTGGATGTCGGTGACGAGGGCGTTGGCGCGGGAGACACCGGTGACCGCGAAGACGATGGCGGTGGGCAATTGGAAGGCCTTGTAATTGAGTCCGGGGATGCCCATCTCGGCGAAGTTCTCGAGGGAGCCGAGGTTCACCGCGAAGAAGAAGACCGGGATGATGATCGAGGGGATCACCACCTCGGGTTCGCGCGAGAGCGCGCGGAGGGCACGCAGGGCGACCGACCACATGTCGGCGAGGAAGCCGGCACGACGCGCATGGATCTCCGGGGCGGCAAGGGAAGTGGCGGTCATGCGGCGTTCTCCTGCAGGTGATGGCCGGTCAGCGTGATGAAGACGTCATCGAGGGTCGGGGCACGCATGGAGAGGGCGAGGACGGGAATGCCCTCGCGCTCAAGAGCGACGGCGACGGGGGAGATCACGGCGGCGCCATCGGCCGTTGAGGCGAGGACCTCTTTCTGGCGGATCTCGACCGCATCGATGCCCGGCACGGCCGCGACCACGGATGCGGCGCGGTCGGGGTCGTCGACGGTGACGGTGATGACGTCGGCACCGATGGAGCGCTTGAGGGCGGCGGGGGTGTCCTCCGCGATGATGCGGCCGCGATCGATGATGCCGACGCGCCCGGCGAGGGCATCGGCCTCCTCCAAGTACTGGGTGGTGAGGAAGATGGTCATGCCGAGGTCGCGGTTGAGGCGGCGAACTTCCTCCCAGACGCTGGCGCGGGAGGCAGGATCGAGGCCGGTGGTGGGTTCGTCGAGGAAGAGCACCTCAGGGTTGTGGATGAGCGCGGCGGCGAGATCAACGCGCCGCTTCATGCCGCCGGAGTAGGTCTTGATGCGCTGATCGAGGGCGTCGCCGATGTCGATCAGGGTGCGCAGCTGCTCGATGCGGCGATCGATGTCCTTGCGGCGGAGGCCGTAGTAGCGTCCTTGCTGGCGGAGCAGTTCAGTGCCGGTCTGCTGGGGATCGAGGGCAGTGGCTTGGAGGGCGGCGCCGATGCGCAGACGGACCTGCTCGGGTTGGGTGGCGACGTCAAAGCCTGCCACCGTGGCGTTGCCCCCGGTGGGCATGGTGAGCGTGCAGAGCATGCGGCAGGTTGTAGATTTGCCGGCGCCGTTCGGACCGAGGAAGCCGTAGATCTCCCCCTTTGGAATGGTGAGATTGACCCCGTCGACGGCGACGAATGTGCCGAAGGCGCGGCGCAAGTCGTTGGCTTGGATGGCAACGTGTGGATCGGGCATATGGAAGCTCCCGGTAAGACGATGACATCCCGGGAGTGTGACCAACCCATGGCAGGTCGCGGTGCGCCTGGGCTACAGGCCGGAGGGATCGAAGTAGTTCGTCTCGCCCTCGGTGCGGACCGGGGCACAGGCTTTCCACGCCGGGAAGAGCCGGTCGTACTCGGGCTCGCCGCCGCGGGTCTCGGCGCCGTTGATCGAGACGCCGTAAGTGCCAGCGCCGCCGGTGGGATCAAAGACGGCGATGAGGTAGACACCACCGTCGAGTGAGGTGCGCAGTTCCGGCCCGGTCACAAAGGTGGTGCGGGAGAAGGGCTCGAAGAAGGTCCCCCACTCCGCACCGGAGACGATTCGGGCATCGGCGAATTCCACCGGGAGCTCGGGCACGCCGACCAAATCGGCGGTTCCGCTCGAAGAGGAGTGATCACGCAAACACGACGGAGGGCGACCACGGCATCGCAGCCTGCCCACGGTCGGTGGAGTCCTCTGGCGTTCGGCGGGGCCGACCGGTCAGGACGCTGTGCCCGTGAGTGAATCTCCCTCCAAGTAGAGCGTTTGGGTCGGGAAGGCAAATTCGATGCCTTCTCGGGCGAAGGCTTCCATGATCCCGAGATTGATCGCTTGCTGTTGGTTCAAGGCGACGGGAAGCTCTCGGGTATCGATGTAATAAACCAGCTCAAAATTCAAGCTTGAATCAGCGAATTCGGTGAAGTGGCAGCGATTGAACGTGCTGTGCTCCTGTGCATCCACGATGGCTTGAATCAT
>JAPOLF010000045.1 GCA_029977305.1 bacterium
CGTGACGCCCGGCACCTCGAGCAACGCCCCGACGTCCCGCAGCGGCACCCCACCGGCCCCGCCCGTCACATCGATGCTCCCATCGTTCAGCCCTTGCAACAGCGCCGATGCATCTGGCAGCACCCGATAGTCGATGCCCTCGAGCATCGGCTCTCCACCCCACCATGCGGCGAAGCGCTCCAGCGTGATCTCTTCGCCAGCCACCCATGACGTCAGCCGGAAAGGACCAGTCCCCACCGGGGCCATCGCGGCGAGTTGCGCATACCCGTCCAGTCCATCGCTCACCAGATCGCGCGGCACGATCGGGAACACCCCCACCGTGGTCAGCAGCGGTGCATAGGGCTCGACCGTCGTGATCACCAGCGTCCGATCCCCATCGAACCGCACCTCGCTGACCCGGTCCCACCCAGCCGGCAGCGGTGCTGACGACGCCTGCATCGCCTGCCACATCGCCACCACATCCTTGCCCGTGAATGCCGACCCATCGTGGAACGTGACACCTTCGCGCAGCAGGAAGGTGTACGAGAGCCCTTCCTCCGCCAGCGCGAAGCCCTCCGCCAGCGCCGGCTGCAACCGCCCCGCCGCATTCACCTGCAGCAACCCTTCGAGCACCGCCGATCGCACATCACCTGCCACCTGCGACGGTGCCCCCCACGGGTCCAGCGACACCGGCTCCACGACCGATCCCACGACCACTGTTCCCCCCACCACCGGGTCGCCTGGGGGATTCGTCGGTCGGATCGGCTTCAACGGCTGCGCACGCTCCGCCGCAACCCGCGCAAACGGCATCGCCGCCGCAGCAAGCGCCAGCGCTCGCCGGGTGATCCGCGTCCGCGCTGCACGATGCATGGAATCGATCACCGCCGCGCCGCCCGCCACTCCTCAGCCGTCAGGTCGAAGATCCCGAACGATCGCATGCCATCAGGCCCGATCCCCACCCAATCCATCCTCCCCGCATCGCGGTATCCATGCTTCCGCAACGCCGCCGCGGACCGCACGTTCTGCATCAGGACCCACGACCAGATGACGTGGATGTCGAGATGGTTGAACGCCCACTCGAACAGCAACTGCTTCGCCTCGGTGCCGAGACCACCCCCACGATGCTGCGGCCGATAGATCCATGACCCTGATTCCGCCGTTCGGTTGTCCCAGTCGATGAAATAGAGCCCCACGTCCCCGATCACTTCGCCGGTTTCGCGCAGGACCACGGCGAATTCCACCTCATTCGATGGTGTGTGCTCCGATAGGTCGTGCCAGTACTGGCTGAGCAGCAACGGGCTGAAGGGCAACCGAATGTGCCCATAACTTTCTGGCTCCGCGAGGAATGTCGGGGCGATGGCCTCCGCATCTGCTTTCTCGAACGGGCGCAATGCGATCCGCGGCCCGGCGATCAACGCATTCTTGGGCATCGGCAGGTCACTCGCGGGCCACACCGCTGGCGTCGCCGAACGCGGCTCCCGCTGCGGCTCGCCGGCCTGCGCGATCCCGGGACCGGGATCCCCCAACCGTTCCAGCCAGTACGGCCCGAACTGTTGCAGCGTCACCCAGTCCTGCCGTCCCCCGTTCGGAGTCCGCAGTCCCTCGCGAATCCGATATGCCTCGTGCATGCCAAGGGCCTTCGCGGCGTCCAGCGATGCCATCTCCTCGCCGCCGAGCATCAGCGTGACCGACATCACCCCCTGCTCGCGGACCAGGTACCGCACCACCAACTCCATCGCCTCGATGCGGATCGCCTCGCCTGCCTCGCGCAACACCGGAGCCGACCACGCCCGCACTGGTACCGACGGCCAATCCTCGAGCATCCCGAACTCGACGTATCCGACCACCTCGTCGGTGGTGCGCAAGCACGCAACAAGCCGCGTGATCGCCCGCTCCCAATCCTTGGGGATCTCTTTCTCGAGCCACTCCGTCACCCGGCTCTGCGCCATCGGGAACCCTGAAGGCCGCCACGCTGCGCTGCACGCCGCGTCCTCGAGCCGCAACGCCCGTAGATAGAGGGTCTCCCCTACCAGCACCTGCTGCTTCCCATGCTGATGATGCATCGCCCCTGCTCCCGTGTGAGTCCTCGCCCGACCACGCCCCCAACCTGCAGCGTAGCCTACCCGCTGCCGCTACTCCGGGACGTCGTCGCCCTGCGTGAGGATCACATCACGCACCACCCGTCCCCGCTCGAGGGTGATCTGCCGATCCTGCTCGTACGTCGAACCGAATCCCATGTGCACATAGGAGAGTCGCTCGCCCATCGGGATGTGCAAGTCCATGCTCACCCATGGCGCTGGGATCGGATCCGGATGGGTGATCTCAAACCGCCCAATGATGTCGCGCAGGTACAGCAACCCGTTGTGGATCTCCCACGTCGCGATGTATCCGCGCCAGCATGCGGTCGAACTGCAGATCCCACACGACAGACGCGCCTGTTCCGGATCCCGCTCCCGAATCCCGTGCTCCCCGACCGGGAACGGCGGAACCGAGAACATCTCCACCGTCTGCCCGTCGATCATCAAACGGTCGCCGACCTGATGCGTCATCCCGCACCTCCCGTCCTCAGTTGGGGAGATCCCGGTACGCCTCGTAGATCCTCCGCGTCACCGGGGCCGCGTGCGCGACACCCTCCCCCGCGTTCTCAACCATCACCGCCGTCGCGATGGTGGCTTCCTCGCCCACCGGCCCGAACGCCGCGAACCACGAATGCGGGGTCTTCCCATCAAGCGTCTGGGCCGTCCCGGTCTTCCCGGCGATGGGCCAGTCGAAATCCCCGAACACCCGAGACGACCCCGCACCCCACGGATCCGTCGTCTGGTCCCGCAGCGCAGACTGCAACTCCGCGATCGTCTCCGCACGCGCCGGGACTCGCTTTCGCACGATCCGCTCCCCGACCTGCTCCCGCGTCCCGTCCGCGCTCACCGTCTCCGCGACCAGATAGGGCTGCAACACATCGCCGCCGTTCGCGATCGCGGCGTACACCATCGCCATCTGCAGCGGCGTCGCCTCAAAGGCCCCCTGCCCGATGGACAGGTTCACCGCATCGCCCGTCGCCCAGCCGTCGCCGTACGTCTCCATCTTCCACGCTGGGTCGGGCACGTTCCCGCTCACCTCGGGGAAGAACGGGATCCCCGTCGCCTCGCCCAACCCGAATCCCCGTGCCATCTCCGGCAGCAGCATCGGATCGAGATCATCAACCGCCTTCCCGATCCCGTAGAAGATCGTGTTGCAGCTCGTCACCAGCGCTCGATGCAGGTCCATCATCCCCTGCGGCCCCAGTCCCTCGGCCACCGTCCAGTCGTTCCACACCTGATCAGACCCTTCGACCATGAACTGGGAGGGACAGTCGAGCGGCGTGGCACCGGTGTACCCAAGGTCCTCCATCCCGGCCGCAAAGGTGATCACCTTGAAGATCGACCCGGTCGGATACGCCGCCTCTGCCGCGCGGTCCTGCAATGGCCGCCGCACCCCGCTCGCGAGATTCAACCGATCCCACACCGTGAACCCCAGCGCGAATCCCGACGGGTCATAGCTCGGCAACGAGACCATCGCCTCGATCGCTCCCGTCCGCGGATCGACCACCACCGCCGCGCCACGCACATCCCCCTCGGCCCGCAGCGCCTCCCACGTGGCACGCTGCAACGCCGCGTCGATCGTCGTCACCACATCCTTCGGCGGCACCGCGGGGCGTACCGCGATCTCTGCCACCACCGAACGCGTCACGCAATCCACTGCGAGAATCCGCGCCCCGGGCGTCCCGGTCAGCAAGGCGTCCGCCCCGAATTCCAATCCCGCCTGCCCGATCCGCTGGCCCGGCATCAGCGAAGGATCGGCCGCCAACTGCTCCGTAGTCACCTCGGACACATACCCCGTCACATGCGCCGCCATCTTCCCCAACGGGTACAACCGCGCCGCCGCCGGGTTCAGCGTCACCCCGGAGAGTTGCGACACGATGCTCAGCAGTTCCGCCTCGCGCTCCACCGGGAAATCCTTGATCGGGATCACCCACGACGGGTCCGCGTCGGCATACAGCGCGCGGATCGCCTCCGGTGCCATCCCGGTCAGCGCCGAAACCTCCTGCAGCACCCGCTCCTCGTCGCCCGGGTCGATCATGCCCGGGATGATCGCCAACCGCTCCACCGTCCCGTCGATCGCCAATGGCAACCCGTTGCGATCAAGGATCGCCCCGCGCTTCACCGGCACCCGATCGATGTCGACACACCGGTCCTCGCCCAGATCGGTGAACACCGCGCCCGGGGTCCATTCGACCTTCCAGTCCTCGCCGTCACGCACCAAGGAGAGCGACGTCTCCTCCGCGAACTCCCCGACCAACCCCGAGGTGAACGCCACCCGCATCGGCACGTCCCCGGCGTAGTTCGCCGGTCCCGTCACCTCCGCCCGCACCGATTGCAGATCCACCCGGTCCGCAATCGCCAGATACCGCTCGACGAAGGCCTCCCGCGGGGTCGCCTCCTGCGAGGCATCGTCGAGCAGTTCCCACATCCCGTCGTAATCAGCGGCGTTCCATCGCTCGGCCCACAATGCCGCCGTCGCCTCGACCGGCACCAATGTCGACGTCGGAAGCGGGGAGGGGGTGGGCGTCGCCGCAGGCGTCACAGTGGCAGGCACATTCGTCGCCGGAGCCACGGTCACCTCGATGGGCACGTCCGTGGGCGCATTCGCTGCTGCGGCGGGCGTGTCCGTCGGCACCGCGATCGCCACCTCCGGACCACCGCGCCCGGGGAGCGAAATCATCCCGTTCCGCACCGCCCACACTCCGCCACCTGCCACCAGGACAGCCAGCAGCAGTCCGATCAGGATCGGCCATGGCCCCGGATCAGGTTCGCGGAAACTGAGCGGTTTGGCGTGTTTCGCCACGGGCGTGGGTCCTCTCCGCCGGTCGGCCACTCGCCGGGTTCGCGGGGTTCTCCCAGGCTGTGAAAGCGCGTACGTTCATAGTCCCAGCGCGGCAACCCCCGCGTCAAGGACGAACACCTGCATCTGGTGAACGTTTTCCGCCAACTTCCGGATGCCCGCGCGCAAAGAAATCGCCGGGCCTGTTCCAAAGCCCGGCGATTGCTCTTCAACGAATGCCCGGGTCCGCTGGCTCGGCAATGAGAGGAGGGGACCGTCCACCGCAGGAGGCCCGAACCCGAGCGTCCGTCTCATCCCGGAGGCTGGTGGCGCTCCGGAAGGTCCGGCTCCGGGACGGGTCCCGTCCGCCGCCAAGTCATCGCGCCGAATGCACGGACGGATGCGCCTGGATCGGCGGGGCAATGCCATGGGGCCCGCCCGGTGCCGGGGGGCGTCACCGCAGTGGGCCCGGAGTCCCGGGTCGGGTGTCGCGCCGGGTTGACCGGTGCAAACACTCGGCGGAACCTCGGTGGCGCCTGCTCGCGAGTGGCGTGAGCGGCGCGGCGTGCGCCGGGTCTTCCATCTCGCTTGAGGCCACCTCCTCAGCGGTGATCGCCTTGGTGCAGTTGTAAGGCACCCGCATGAATCCCCAACGTGATCCCGGTGAGATCGTCGTGAAATCGCGAACCGCTACCGCACCGGCCGCTTCGAGGCGATCTCCTCCACCGCCGCCGGGTTCTCCAGCGCCGTCGTGTCTCCCGCCTCGAGCCCGAGATACGCCGCCCGAATCACGCGTCGCATGATCTTGGCATTCCTCGTCTTCGGCAGATCCCGCACGATCACCACCCGCTCCGGTCGCATCGCCGATCCCAAGTGCGCCGCCACCAACTGCCGGATCCCCTGTGCCATCTCCGGCGATGCCTCCACCTCGGGTCGCAGCACGCAGAACACGATCACCGATTCGCCCTTGATCTCATGAGGCACCCCGATCGCCGCCGCCTCCTGCACCCCCGGATAGGACACGGCCGCCGACTCGACCTCCGCCGGACCGATCCGCTTCCCCGCCACCTTCAGCGTGTCGTCGCTCCGCCCGCGGATGAACCAGAATCCATCCTCATCGATCTCCGCCCAGTCCCCGTGCACCCACATCCCGGGCAGCCGCGACCAGTACGTCTCCTCGTATCGCTCAGGGTCCTTCCAGAAGCCGTGGGTCATCCCCACCCAAGGCTCCCGCACCACCAACTCCCCGACCTTCCCCCGCACCGGTTGTCCCGCGTCGTCGACAACATCCGCCAGCATCCCCGGCACCGGTCCGGTGAACACGCACGGCTTCTGCGGATGCAGCACGTCGCACCCGACGATCCCGCCCCCCGTCTCCGTGCCGCCGCTGTAGTTGATCACCGGGCACCGGCTGCCCCCGACCTCGCGGAAGTACCACAACCACGGATCCGGGTTCCACGTCTCTCCCGTGCTGCCCAGCACCCGCAGCGATGACAGATCCCGATTCCGCACCCAGTCGATCTGCTTTCCCATCAAGAGGCGAACTGCCGTCGGCGCCATCCCCAGCACCGTCACCCGGTGCCGTTCCACCAACTGCCACAACCGATCCGCATGGGGGTGATCCGGTGTCCCCGAGAACATCACCACCGTCGCCCCGAGCATCAATGCGCTCAGCAGCCACGGTCCCATCATCCAGCCGAGGTCCGTCAGCCAGAAGATCGTGTCGCCCGGTCCCACGTCGAAGCAGTACGCCAGATCGTGCGCCGCCTTGATCGGGAAGCCGGCCTGCACATGCAGCGCCCCTTTCGGACGCCCCGTCGTGCCCGAGGTGTAGATGATCATGTACGGGTCATCGCCCCGCGTCGTCACCGGTTCGGGCCGCGCCGGCGCAGCCGCCACCGCATCGTGCCACCAGACATCCCGCCCGTCCGCCCAGTCGATGGTGTTCCCCGCATGCTGGAGCACCACCACCGAAGTCACCGTCGGGGCCAGCGCCACTGCCTCATCAGCGACCGCCTTCATCGGCACCACTTGCCCCCGCCGACGCGTCCCGTCCGCGCAGATCAACACCGATGCCTCGCCGTCCCGCAGCCGATTGGCGATCGCCTCCGCCCCGAACCCCGAGAACATCGGCAGGAAGATCGCCCCGATCCGCCCCAACGCCAGCACGGCGATCGCGGTCTCCGCCAGCATCGGCAGGAACACCCCGACCCGGTCGCCGGGCTTCACCCCCAGCTGCTGCAGCGCCGCCGCGAACCGCTCCGTCTCTGCCAACAACGCGGCGAACGTGTAGGTCCGGACCTCGCCGTCGTCGCCCTCCCAAATCAGCGCCGTCCGATCGCCGTCGCCTGCCTCGACCCAACGGTCGAGCGCATTCGCCGTCCAGTTGAAGCCCCCATCGACGAACCACCGCGGCCACGCCTTCCCGCGGCTGAGATCCAGTGGAGCGGAGTAGGGGGAGGACCACTTCAGGCCCAGATCACGCACCGCCCGATCCCAGTACGCCCCCACATCCGCCGCCGCGACGTCCTGTAACGCCTCGGTCGACTCCGCTCCGAGCGACTCCATGAACCGCCGCAGCCGCGACCGCTCGACATACGCCGGCGTGGGCCGCCATGCGATCGCCTCATGCTCCGGATTCGGTTCCTCGCTCATGGCCAACGGGTGCTCCTCGCCTGCGTCAACGTCCGGCGATTGTTGCCCCCGACCGAACCCCGGTCAAGCCATGTCGCCCCAACACATCACCCCCGCTTCCTCCCATGCCACACTCTCCTCCAACGGAGGAGCACCCATGCCAGGTTGGAACCTCAAACCCAAGTTCCTGCAGCGATCGCAATCGGTGCCCGACACCACCCCCGCGCCACCTATGGAGACCGACGGACGCAAACTTCCCCCGCCGCGCCAGTCGTTGCCATCGGTCGCTCCCGAGGCGGCCGCCGCCATCGCCAAATTGCGCTCTCGCCGCGAGCAACTCGCCTTCGATCTCGAGCGTGCCGAGTCTGCCCACGATCCCGACAACCCTTGGGCCGAGCGCATCGTCCTCCTCGATGACACCCTCGCCACCATCGAGCACGACCTCGCCGATCTCGCTACCCTCCAACCTCTCCCGCTGCTACCCCTCCCGCCGACGCCGATCACCGACGTCGCCGCCCAGCGTGACGACCCGATCGCCGTCACCTTTCGCATCGGTCCGGAAGGCTTTCGCTACGAAGAGGAAACAGATTGGGATCAGCGCGGCGGACCAGTCGTTCGCGGGGAGCTCGTTCGCCGCTCCGGGGATGCCGCCCGCCTCGTTCCAGCCACCTTCTCCGACGATCGCCGAGAGGACCTGGCTCGCCACCTCGTCGCCAGCACTGATGCATTCGCCGTCGATCTCCGCAATCGCGCCCTCGAGGCGTCGTCGTTCCCCGCCGCTCCCACCCTCGCCGACTTCGCCGAGCCGTGTCCCGTCTGCGGCAACTGGCGCGAGTGGGGTGGCGCCTGTGCCACCTGCGCTCAGCGCGCCTTCCTCCGCCAGCAGCTCAACAGCGAAGCCATTCGCATCGCCAAGGAACGTGACGCTGAGGAGGAGGACCGCCACAAGTGGGCCGAGCGCCTGCCCGTCGCCCGTCGCCGCATGCTCGACCTCGATCAGCAGATCGCCGCTCTCGAAAACCCCAAGCCCTGACACACCGACGGGGAGCCGGGTCACGCGACTCCCCGCCAAGGGATGCTACCTGCGGAGGGTCGCAACTACGGCGACATCCGGACTGATGCGCACTTCGTGATCGCCCGGAACGTGTGCGCGAACTGCACCCCATTCTCGAACTTGTACGCCACCGCGCGCTCCCCCACGCGCTTCACGCCGGGAATGTACACACATTGATCCGCACGCGCCTGATGGTCGAACTCCACCTCGATCGTCGTGCCCACCCGGACCTTGAGCGGCTTCGCGCTCTTCGCCCCGCGGACCGCCTCCTCCGCACCCTTCCGGATCAGGTCTTGCGCCTTCTCCGGATGCAGGTGCAGCGCCGAGAAGGTGGAAAGCCCTTCCTTCACCACCACCCCGACAACCTGGCTCCCGAGGAACTCTTGCGTCTGCTTCACCGCGCGGATGTCGCCCGTCACCAGCGTCACCGGCACCCCGAAGTGCCCGGCCACCGCCGCATTGATCCCGAACTCCCCGGTCGACACCCCGCCGATCCGCACGTCGTTGATCCACCCCGTCCACGTGTGCGCGAGCGGCGCATTCGGCGTCCCCGCCTTGGCGTGGTACCCGGTGTAGAAGACGCACCCGATCCCCTTCAGGTCGACGCCTTGCACCATTCCCAATGCCTTGTCCGATCCCGAGATGAACCGCACCCGCGGATCCAACTCGTCCGGCAGCAAGTTGCGCATCCCGTCATGGCTGTCGTTGACGATCACCTCGGTCGCGCCCGCGAGGTACGCCCCCTCGATCGCCGCATTCACCTCGCGCGTCATCCGCGCCCGTGCCCGCTCGTACTCTGTCTGGCTCGAGGGTTCGGTCGATCCCACCACCTCCGGCGGCATCACCTGCACCCACGACACCACCCCGCATGTCCCTTCCATGTCCGCCGAGATCAACACCTTCATCGACCAACCTCCTCATCGCCCAACATCACTCGCACGGCTGAGACACCTCACGTGCCTCGAGCACCAATCCGGTCTCGCCGTCGATCCTCACTAACATGCCGTACTTCTCCGGCGTGCGCGTGTCGCCGTAGGTTACCGCCCAATACGGCGCGTCGCTCCCGGTCGTCGCCCACGCCACCCGCGTCTGGTTGTGCGTCCCCGGACACGATGCCCGATACGCCTTCCCGACCTCGTTCTCAGCGATCAACAACGCCTCGGCCGAAGTGACCGTCGGCGCATCACCCACCGGCGGCACATCCGGCAGCGATCCCCACCCTGAGGACTCCACCTTCACCACGCGGCCGGTCCCCCGGTCGATGTCGACCGTCAGCGCCCCCGCCTCCTGCCGCTTGCCCAGCGGGGCATCCCACGGTGCCACATACGCCGCCGAGATCCACCCCCCACCCGGCAAGGTCCCCTCCGGCGCATCCGGTGGCACCGCCGACCAGTCCACCAGCAGCACCACCCGGATCGGCCGCGCATGCGGCAACCACGCCGCCGCCAACGCATCCAGCACCGGTTGCGCCTCTTCCAGCATCACCCCATCTGGTCCCGATGCGATCGCTTCCTGCGGCAGCGGCGGTGGCACTGGTGCACCCGGCACCCTCTTCCAATACACCA
The DNA here is from genome assembly GCA_029977305.1 of bacterium. GTDB lineage: Bacteria > Chloroflexota > Chloroflexia > Thermomicrobiales > UBA6265 > CADCWF01. The sequence continues at coordinate 10,090 of JAPOLF010000045.1, forward strand.
CCCCGCCGATCATCAACCCGACCACCGCAATCGCCAGCAGCAGCAGCGTTGGCATCACCCAACGCTCGCGCCGCTCCTCCGCGACGGTCTCCTGTTGCGATTGCGCAATCGGCACATCCGGGAATGGCGTGCTCACGACAGATTCCTCACGCCATAGGTCGCCGAACGCGCCGGGGCGTTCGCCTCAACCGTCGGTGCGTCACCGACGCCGATCGCTTCCCACCCCAGCTCCGCGAGATGCACCCCGATCGTCTCCTGCGTGTACTGATCCGCCTGCCACGCGAGCGTCGCCGGATCGTCGCCGACTCGCAGCACCGCCACGTCCTCGTCGCGCACCACCTCGATCCCCTTGCCGGTTTCGAGCGTCACCGTCAGGTGCACGAGATCGTCGCACCCGGGAATCGGCACCACATACCCCTCAACCCGTCCGAACCGCACCGCCGCCCGACCTCAGTCCGCGGCCGATGCGGCTGCGGCAAGATCGGCGTTCTCCTGCATCTTCTTCGCCAAAGCCTCGTCGCTCGGGATCATGAACGCGAGCAACACCGACCCTGCCGCCACAATGCTCAGCATCAGCAACGCCTGTTGAATCCCGAAGGTGTCCGCCAAACGCCCAGTAATCGGCACCCCGATCCCACCCGTCACGAATCCCAGTCCGAGAATCAATCCGGTCGCGATCCCGACCCGCCCCGGCACCAGTTGCTGCGCCATCACCAGCGTCACCGAGAGGCTTGCGTCTGAGAAGAAGCCGAAGATCGCCGCGGTCAGGATCGAGATCGGTCCCGGCACCCCCGCGTACATCAGGATCGCCGGTATCGTCAGCATCAACGTCCCGATCACGATCCGCTTCTGCCCGATCCGGTCCGCGAACATCCCACCGAACAAGGTCCCCGCCGCCCCCGCCAAGATCATCACCGACGTCAGCGGCCCATAGAACGACCGCGAATACCCCATCTCCGCAAACCACAGCGGCGTGAACTGCAACATCGAGAGGAAGACCCACGACCTCAGCATCGTCACCCCGATGATCCGGGCCACCATCCCCCATTCCGCATGGATCGACGCCTCGTTCGCCGTCACCGCCGCACGCGACTCGCGCGCCTGCGCCACCGACTCCATTTGCCGGAAGATCAGGATTGACGCGAGCACCCCCGGGATCACCATGAACCCGGTCCCCTTCGGCCCGAACATCGTCAACAGCACGCTCGCCACAATCGGTCCCAGCGCATACCCCAGCGTCCCCGCTACCGAGTACACGCTCATCGAGCTGTTGCGCTTCCCGGGCTCGGTCACCACCGCCACGTTCGTCGCACCCATCGGATGCCACGCCCCGGATGCCAATCCCGCCATCGCGGCACATCCCAGCAGCAGCCCGAACGTCGGTGCGAACCCGTACAGCGAGACGAAGATGCTTCCCCACAGGATCACCACCGAGGGGTACCACATCCGCATCTTCCGGTCGATCACCAACCCGAAAACCGGCTGCGTCAGCGACACCATTGACGTGTAACAGAGCGTCACCAACCCGATCTCGGCATTGGTCAGCCCGAACTTCAATTTCAGAACGGGATACATGATCGCCAGCACCCCGGCAAACATGTCGTTCGTGAAATGGCCGAGCATCAGCACCGCGATCGCGCGATTCCTCAGCACGTCGACAAACGATTTCACGTTCTGGCTCCCGTGCGACCGACCACTGCCCGCATTCTCGCACGCCGTCCCATTCCCTCCGGAGGCTATACTGCGAGGCACACGCATGCAGCGCCCACGCGCGCCCACCCGACAGGACCCCTCCCAACCATGTCCGATGTGACCGCAATACTGGCCGATCTCCGGCAGAGGCTGGAAAGCCTCGGGAGGCGTCTTTGACCTCCCCACGGTGGAGGCACAGATCCTAGACCTCGAAACCCAGTCCGGCGATCCCGCCTTCTGGGACGACCCT
>JAPOLF010000046.1 GCA_029977305.1 bacterium
TGGGTTGGGGAAGATCGATGAGCTGGTGGGGATCGGGTTGGTCATCGCGGGCCTCGCGATCGGGATGCCGGCATTAGCGCGGTTGATGCCCCGCGGGACGTTGATCTCGGCGGCGGGGTTGCCAGCGGCGGTGCTGACGCAGTTGCTCTTGAATCTCGGGATGACCGGGGCGGACACCTTCACGCCGCTCACGCTGGTCGATGTGCGGGGGACATCGGTGGTGTTCGCGAGTCTGTCGCTGACGATGGTGAGCGTGACGTGGACGATGGGGTCGTGGATCCAGGCCAGGTATTCGCTGATCTGGTCACGACGGCGATTGATCACCATCGGCTTGCTGGTGGCGACGGTTGCGCCGGTGGGCATGCTGCTGGTGACCACCGGGGCACTTCCGCCATGGGCAGCGGCGGCGGCCTGGGGAATCGGCGGACTGGGGATTGGCCTCTCCTTCTCCACGCTGACGTTGGTGGTGCTAGAAGCGGCCTCGGAGGGGGCGGAAGGCGCGGCAGCGGCTGGCATCCAGTTGGCGAACCAGATCGGATCCGGCTTGGGCGCGGGGATTGTCGGGGCGATCGTGGCGGTCTCCGGGAGCCGTGGGAGCGGGTTGGAGCGCGGATTGGTGGTCAGTTTCGGCGTGATGGCAGCGGTATTGCTTGTCGCGGTGGTGACGGCGCAGCGCGTGCCGGGACGACGCTGAATCTGTGTCAATCTTGGACTGATTGACACAGATGCTCATCAGCGTATAGTGGGAACCTGCGGGCGGTCGCCGTTCTGGGGTTCGGTGCCGTCTTGAATCGTGTCAGTTGGGCACGGTTCGGGGAAAGCGGATGATAGGCAGATGGAAATCGTGATGGCCATTCTGCTGGGCCTGATTGGCTTGGCAGTGTGCTTCGTCGGGTTGGAGGTGTTCTTCATCACGCTCCCGATCTGGGGGTTCGTGGTGGGGTTCTTCTCCGGGGCGTCCCTGATCCATGCCTGGATGGGGGGTGGGTTCTTCCAGACGACGCTGGGGATCGTGGTGGGACTCGCGCTCGGCGTGTTGTTTGCGATCTTGGCGTACTTCTTCTGGTATTTCGGAGTGGTCTTCCTCTGTGGATCGGTCGGGGCGATGCTCGGCAACGGGCTGTCGAAGGCGATCGGTCTTGACGCGAACTGGTGGCTCTGGATCGTCGGTCTCGTGGTTGGCGTGCTCTTCGCGCTGGCGGCGCTTTTCCTGGCGATTCCGGTGTACCTGGTGATCATCAACACGGCGATGGCTGGCGCGGCGGCGATCATCGCGGCGGTGCTGATGCTGTTCGGGCGAATCGACCTGAACAGCTTCAACAACGGGCCGGTTGCCGGGACGATCGATTCGTTCGGGTGGTTGGCGACGGTCATCTGGATCGTGCTGGCGGTGCTTGGCATGCTTGCCCAGTTGGGCCGGCTGCGGAAGATGGTCGACTTCTCGCTGCCGGAGGAGAAGTGGGTGGTGGCGACCGCCAACCGCTAATCCTCGACACCGCAATCTCGAGGGATTAACGAACCGGGGGGTGGCTAGCCACCCCCCAGTTCTGCGTTCGGCGGTGATCGGGCTAGCGGTGGAAGAGATCGCGCAGGCGATGTTCCTGCGCGACGGTGATGGTGGTTGATGCGGCGTCGGGAGTGATGCCGGCTTCGCGGAAGGCGTCGGTGACGGCCGGACTGGGTTGGTCGGCGTACAGGACGATGAGGGCGGAGGAGCCGGGGGAGATGCCGGCGCGTGCCTCGGTGATAAAGGATTCATCGAGGCCGACGTCCACGGCGTGGCCGATGACCGCTCCGGCGGCAGCACCGACCACCGCGCCCAGCCATGGTTGGAGGACGAGCCAGCCGATCACCGTTCCGGCGAAGGCCCCCTCGAGCGCACCGACGCCGGTGAGGTTCGCACCGTGGTCGATCTCCGGGGCGGGTGCTTCCCGGGGCCAGCGGATGCGGGCGATGTCGCGGACGTCGGCGAGATGGAGCGCGGCAAGTCCATCAATGGCCGCATGGGCGCGGTCGGCGTCATCGGGGCCGGGAAAGTGATAGGCGACGACCGTGGGCACGTGGTGCTCCTTTGCTTGGGGCGAGTGCACGGGCGATGATGCCGGGTCGGGGACCGATGCTGCAACCGGGCCGTACAATCGACGGTGCATGAGGACCGACGAATCGGCGGGAGGATGACGCGATGTTCGAGCTCACCCGGGCTGAACGTGCGCGCGCGCTCACCCGTGTCGAACGATTCGGGGAGTTGCCGCTGACGGTGTTGGCGATCGTTGCGGCGACGCTGTTGACGATCCCGATGGCGGCGACGCTCGAACCCGGATTCCAGACGTGGTCACGGATCGTTCTGGCGTCGGTGTGGATGTTCTACGCCCTGAGCCTGCTGCTGCGCTTGGCCTTGGTGCCGAATCGGATGACCTATCTGCGGCACAACGTGTTGGATGTGTTGATGCTGGTCTGCGTCCCGGTGCCGATGCTCTGGGCTGCGGCAGCGGTGTTGCGGAGCGTCGTCGGATTGCGTCGCCTGCTTTCCTCGCGCGGGCTCGGCTACATGATGCTGGCGGGCGCGTTGCTGATCGCGTTCGCGGCGGTGGTGGTGTTGTCGGTGGAGCGGTCGTCCCCGACGCGGCGCATCATGAACATGCAGGATGCGGTGTGGTGGTCGATGGAGACGGTGACAACCGTCGGCTACGGCGACATGTATCCGACGACCCTCGCCGGACGCGGGGTCGGGGTGGGGTTGATGCTGCTCGGGATCGCGCTGTTCGGGGTGATGACGGCGCGATTGTCGGCGTTCTTCGTGGAAGCGAAGGAAGGGGTGATGGAGCGCGAATTGCGCGACATCGAGCAACGGCTGAACCGGATTGAGCATCACCTTGCGGCGCTGGCGGAAGGTCAGGAGGCAGCGTACGACGGGGGCCAACCAGATGGATCGGCGACGACTCGCGATGGACGTCAAGTAAAGGTTGATTGATCTTGGCGTCGTCAGCAGAGGTCAGGGACCGTCGGGAAGATCAGGGTGCACGGTGCGGCGGCGGAAGATGGCGGCCCAATCGACCTGCATCACGGCGATGAGGATTCCGAAACCCACGATCTGCGCGAGGATGGCAGCACCACCGCCGACGCGACTGGAGAAGAGGTCGCTGAGTTTGGCAACGGTGATGGTCGCGGCTTCGACCCACAGGATGTAACTGACGAACCGGGCGAGACCGAAGACGAGCAGCAACGGCGGCAGGGGCGCGTTCGCCAATCCGGCGGCGATGAAGAGTTGGCTCGAGGGGACAGGACCGAGCGCGAAGAGGGCGAGGGCCGGCAGACCGAGCGACGGATGGTGCTCCAACTGGTCAGCGAGGGCGGTGATGTTCGTCTGCCAGCGGGAGGGAATCAGGTTTGGTCCATAGCGTCGGCTGAGGAGCGCAAGGCAGGCTCGCCCGGTGACCGCGCCGAGGGCGCCGACGGCAGCGAGGACCACGACATTCATCCCGAAGTTGAGATGGAAGAAGGCGAGGAGCGCCCACGTGGGCGGCATGAAGATGGGGACGATGTTGAGTCCCACCGCGATGGCGAAAATGAGGATCCACTCCATGGCGATGGTCCTCGTGAAGCGTGCGGTTCCCTCCCCGCCCGCCTGAGCGATCAGTCCGGGGTGGAGGCGTCGACGAGTTCGAGGACGCGGCCGAACCATTCGAGCGATGCCGGGGTGCAGGGATCGAGGCCGAGGACGAGATGGGAGATGCCGGTCTCGCGGAAGGCAATGATCTGCTCGGCGAGTTGCTCGGGGGATCCGGTGATGGGACTCGGGCGGACGCCGGTGGCGCCGGGAATCGCGACATTGGTTCCTGCAGTGCGGATGAGGGTCTTGGGATCGCGGCCGACGTCGTGGCAGGCGGCATCGACCGCGGCCATGAGCGGAGCGATCTGCGCGGGGTCATCGTGCCAGACGGTGTTCCACGCATCGGCGAAGCGGGCGGTGAGGCGGAGCATGCGATGGCCGCTGGTGCCGACGAGGATGGGCGGGCCGTCGGGGCGAGGGCCGCGCGGGCGATTCACCGCATCTTGGGCTTGGTGGAACTTGCCGTGGTAGGTGGCGGCGCCGGTGCGGAGGAGCGGATGGATGATCTCCAGCGATTCCTCGAAGCGGGAGACGCGGTAATCGAAGGGGAAGCCGAACTGGTCGTATTCGGGCTGGTGCCACCCGGCGCCGAGGCCGAGGATGAACCGCCCTTGGGAGATCTCATCCATGCTCTCGGCCATCTTGGCGATGACGCCGGGGTTTCGGAAACTCGTGCAGGCGACGAGGGCGCCGATGCTGATGCGCTCGGTGGTGGCAGCGACGCCGGCCATGGTGGTCCAGCACTCCCACACGCCTTCGTTGATGCGGTCGGGTGGGAAGGAGAAGACGAAGTGATCGGCGAACCACGCGGTGTCGATGCCGACGGCATCGGCGGTGCGGGTGGTCTCGACCATGTCGGCGAAGCGCGGGGTGCCGCCGAAGGCGGACTGCTCGGAGATCGGGATCATCACGCCGATGGACATGGGACGGCGACCTTGGGGCCAGCGGCGGGCGGAGGCGTTCCAATCGGCGACGACGGTGGCATCGGGAGACATGGGACCCTCCTGTGGCGCGGCACCTTTAATGGGTGCATCTTCGCATCCCCGGGGCCACGGTGATTGACGACGCAGAGTGCGAGGGCTAGCCTCCCCTGACGGCGCAGCAACAGAAAGCTATGGGGATGGACGATGGAGCAGACGGCATACACCCTGCCGGGGTCACCGGTGATCACCGTGGAGACCAATGTCCCGTGCGCAATGCGCGACGGAACAGTGCTGCGGGCGGATGTCTATCGCCCGGAAGGGGATGAGGCGCTGCCGGTGCTGCTACTGCGCACGCCCTACGGCAAGAGCAACGGGATGACGATCACCTATGCCCACCCGGCGTGGTATGCCGCGCGCGGGTACATCGTGGTGGTGCAGGACACGCGAGGTCGGTGGGCATCGGACGGCGAGTTCATGCCGTTCCTGAACGAGACCGAGGACGGGGTCGACACGATCGCGTGGGCGTCTCGGCTGCCGGGGAGCACAGGACAGGTCGGGACGTACGGGTTCTCGTACGCGGGGGCGACGCAGTTGCTGCCGGCGCGGGAGCGGCCGGAGGGATTGGCGGCGGCGGTGCCGGCGATGACGGGATCGCAGTACTACGAGGGGTGGACCTACACCGGCGGCGCGCTGAATCTGAGTTTCGCGGCGACGTGGGCGACGGACCTCGCGACGGGGATGGCGCGGCGACGCAAGGATGCGGCGGAGATCGTGCGGCTCGGGCAGGCGTTCCAGCAGGCGCGGGGGGCGATGGCGGCGTTGCCGCTGAACGCGTATCCGCCGCTGGATCGGGCGAGTGCGCCGTGGTTCTTCGATTGGTTGGATCACCCGACCTATGACGAGTACTGGCGCCGCTGGAGCATTGATGCGGACTATTCCAAGGTGACGGTGCCGGCGCTGCACATCGCGGGCTGGTGGGACGTGTTCCTGCGCGGGACGGTGAAGAACTACGTGGGCATGCGCGCGGGTGCGGGAAGCGCCGAGGCGCGGGCAGCGCAGCGGTTGGTGATCGGGCCGTGGCATCACATGCCGTGGTTCGCGCTGGAGGATGACCCGGGCGAGGACGCGCACCACGCGGTGGTCGACGAGATGCAGATCGCCTACTTCGACCACGTGCTGAAGGGGAAGCCGCTGGCCGATGACGCCCCGGTGAAGGTCTACGTGCAACAGGAGGGACGCTGGCACTCCTTCCAAGAGTGGCCGCCCGCGGCAAGTGTGGAAACCTCCTGGCATCTGCATTCGGCGGGGAGTGCGAACTCGCGTTGGGGGGATGGGCAGCTCTCGTTGGAGCCTGCGGGGGAGGAACCGCCGGACCGGTACGGGTATGACCCCTTGGCGCCGTCGATGAGCCACGGAGGACACTCGTGCTGCTTCGACCACATCTCGCCGATGGGACCGGCGGATCAGGGAGCGGCGGAGCGGTGGAATGGCATGTTGGTGTACACCTCGCCTCCGCTGGAGCGGGACCTGCTGCTTGTCGGCGATGCGCGGGTGGTGCTGCACGCGGCGAGTTCGGCGGTCGACACCGACTGGGCGGTGCGGCTGTGCATCGTGAATCCGGACGGGCAATCGACGAATGTGCAGGAAGGGATCGTGCGGGCGCGGTATCGGCATGGGACGGATCATGTGGAACTGCTGACGCCACACGAGGTGGAGGCGTATGAGATCCCGCTCGGCCCGGTGGGGATCCTCGTGCGGGAAGGGTGGCGGATCCGGTTGGACGTGACGAGCAGCGACTTCCCGCTCTTCGATCGGAACATGAATACCGGTGGACCGGCATTCACCGAGGGGGTCGGGGACGCGGTCTATGCAACGCAGAGCGTGCTGCATGACGCAGCACATCCATCGAGGTTGATCTTACCAGTAGTGACGGCCTGAAACGAGGGTGACGATGAGCACGAAGATCGGGGCGGTCTACCCGCAGACGGAGTTTCCGAGTGATCCGGGCGCGCTAACGGCTTTTGCACAGGCGATCGAGGGGATGGGGTATCGCCATTTTCTCGCGTATGACCATGTGCTCGGCGCAGGACGGGCGACGCGACCGGATTGGACCGGACCCTATGATGCGGACTCGCGATTCCACGAGATCTTCGTGCTGATGGCGTTCGTGGCCGCGGTGACGGAGCGGGTGGAGTTGGTGACGGGGGTGGTGATCCTTCCGCAGCGGCAGACGGCGTTGGTGGCGAAGCAGGCGGCGTCGGTCGATGTGCTCTCGGGTGGGAGGATGCGGCTGGGGATCGGAGTCGGTTGGAATCCGGTGGAGTACGAGGGGCTCGGGAAGGATTTCGCCGATCGGGGGGCGCGCAGCGAGGAGCAGATCCGGCTGATGCGGGCGCTGTGGGCGGAGAACCCAACCACCTTCCATGGGACGTGGGAGTCGGTGGTGGATGCGGGGATCAACCCGTTGCCGGTGGCGCGGTCGATCCCGGTGTGGATCGGCGGGTATGTCGAGGCGACGTTGAAGCGGGCGGCGCGGATGGCCGACGGATGGTTCCCGTGGACCGAGCCTGATGCCGAGATGGAGGGGATGCTGGAGCGGCTGCGGGAGTACACCGTGGCGGCCGGTCGGGCAGCGGATGCGGTGACACTTGAGCCGCAGCTGAATGTCGGACGGGGGACGGCGCGGGAGTGGTCGGCGTTCATCCAGCGATGGACGGACCTCGGGGCGACGCAGTTCTGCCTGTCGACGCTGGGGAACGGATTCTCCACGCCGGATCAGCATCTCGCGGCATTGGAGCGCGCGGCGCTGGAACTCGGGGTCGGGTGACCGAGGATCGCGTGGGGTGGTCAGAGGGCGGGGATGATCGAGTACCAACTGAGGAGCACCAGTTGGAGGTCGACCAGCAGGTGCAGGACGAACGTCGGCCAGAGGGAACCTGAGCGCTGCCACATCCACCAGTAGGCGCCGGTGAGGAGCAGGTTGAGGATTTGGGCGATGGCGAGTAGCGCGCCACTCCCCTCCCCGCCCGCAGGGAGAAATCGCGCCCAGAAGAGGATGTGGATGAGCGCGATGAAGACGAGTGTGAGGACGATGCCGATGATCGTCCCGGCAGCGCGTTGCCACCCGGTGGACCAGCGCAGGCGCCAGGCATCGAGGACGTAGAACCACCCGACTTGCTCGAGCAGGGCGTTGAGCGGTGCCCAGATGAGGGCGGTGAGGATCACGCCGGAGGTGGCGGCCGCTGCCGGGGTGTCGGGCAGGATGCGGTCGTTCCATTTGAGTGCGGCGAGGCCGATTGGCAGCAACAGGGCGGGGAGGAAGATCTCCCACGGCCAGCGGCGGGGCGCGTCATAGCCGAGCGACTTGCGCCGCCACCATGGGACTGCGACACAGGCGACGCCGTAGTAGAGCGCAAGCGGCATGAGTGCGCCGCCGGTGCGATCGAGGAGTGCTGCGGCCGCGACAGGGATCCCGAGGGCGAGGAGCGTGGCCAGCAGCAGATCGAGGGTGGTGGGTCGGAACGGCGCCACCGTGGGTCAGGCGGCGTCGAAGAAGTCGGCGTAGGCGGGGTCGGCAAGGAGGGCGTCGGCGGTGGCGGGATCGACGGTGCGCCAGCGCTCGGCAGCGTCGCAGATGCCGGGGAGCAGGGTGGCGTCGCCAGCGCTGCAGAGGGTGGTCACCGGCTGGGCAAGGAGCCAGGCGATGGCGCGATCGACGTCGGCCTGCGCGGTGAAGGGCTCGTACCAGGTGTTGTGGGTGGGGGTGCGATCTCCCCACGGGCCCTTGGCCGTCGCCTTGAGGACCTGGATGCCAACATCTTGCTGTTGGCAGTGGTCGAGGAGGGCGAACCACGAGGAGCGGAAGAGCGGACGCTCGAACATCATGCGGTTGCACGAGGTCATGACGGTGGCGAAGGGGAAGCGCTCGAGAGCCTCGAGGTGGGTCAACGGCGAGGACCAGCCGTGGCCGGTGATGCCGATCGGCCCGACGAGTCCTTCGTCGCGGGCGGTGAGGATGGCCTCCATCGGGCCATCGGGGGCGAAGCAGATGTCGAGGTCCTCACTCGTGCAGACGGCGTGGAGTTGGTAGAGGTCATGGCGATCACGGCCGAGGCGATCGAGGGTGCGGAGGAGCTCCTCGCGAGCGGCCACAGCGGTGCGCTGCTCGGTCTTGGTGCTGATGAAGAGCTCGGGTTGGGGGTGGCGCTTGAGGTAGTCGCCGAGTCGTTGCTCGGCTTCGGCATAGGAGGGGGCGACGTCAAAGTGGTTAATGCCGCGGGCGAGAGCGTCTTCGATGAGGCGGTCAGCATCCGGCTGGGACATCTTGCCGATGGCGTAGACACCGAAGGTGATCACGGTGCTCTGGTGGCCGGTGCTGCCGAGGCGACGGGTTTCCATCGTGGGGGCTCCTTGGTGGCTGGGACTAGCGAATGACGGCATCGGCGAGGGCGCGAATGCCATCGAGGTCATCGAGGCCGTCGACCCATTGAATCATGATTTCCTGGACACCGACGGCAGCGAAGCCGTCGATCCACTCACGGATGGCGTCCCCGGTGCCGATGACGCCGCCCCGCTCGAGGAGGCGGTAGCGGTCTTCGGTGTTGGGGATCTTGGCCTCAGCCTCTGCTTGGGTGCGGCCGAAGACGGCGCGGTGCATGAGCGAGCGACGAACGGCGGTGCGAGGTCGGCCGAGGTCGTCGAGCATGGTGTCGAGCGTGCGGTTGAGGTTGGCGACTTTCTCCGGGTGGGCATAAACGGCGTTCCAGTCGTCGGCGAAGCGCGCGGCGAGCGGAAGGGTGCGGAGCGGACCGTTGCCACCGATGGTGATGGTGGGGCCGCCGGGTCTGGCAGGGCGCGGGAGGAGGACTGCGTCTTTCACGGTGTAGTACTGGCCCTCGAAGGTGTAGGGATCGGAGCTGCGGAGAAGGCCGGTGACGACCTCGAGAGCTTCGGTGAAGCGGACGAAGCGCTGGTCGGTGTCGAGGAGGTCGTAGCCGAACATGGTGTGTTCGCGCTCTTGCCAGCCGGCACCGAGGCCGAGGCGGAAGCGGCCGCCGGAGAGGTCGTCGATGGCGGAGGCGGTCCAAGCGGTGATGACCGGATCACGGAACGAGACGGGCGAGACGACCGGGCCGAAGACGATGCGTTCGGTGTGGGAGGCGAGCCAAGTTTGAGAGGCCCAGAGTTCGAGCGCGTCCTGGAGCGGGCCATCGGGGTTGGTGAAATGGTCGGATCGGTAGAGGCCAGTGAAGCCTGCGGCCTCGACCGTGCGGGCGAGAGCCTGCCAGCGAGGCCAATTAACGCCGTCTTGGCCTTCGATCATCAGGGAGATGTCCACCGGCGGTCCTCCTTGGGGAGCGGATACGAAAATTGATGCTCGCAATACTCCATTTTTGCACCATCTCACCGATTGAGTGGGGGTTGGGCTGGCATCTAGGCTCACGGCGTGAGCGCGGTGTGGCCCTTCGCGCCGCGAGGGACGTCATGGGTGCAGGAGATGGACGATGTCACTGAATGACATGTTGATGGACAAGGCGGTGGATCGCGCGGTGGACATGACCGCCAAGATGTACGGGATTCCGCGTGAGACGGTCGTGAAGGTGCTGAAGGTCGGGATCCCGATGATGGTGACGATGGCAGACAAGAACCCGGAGCTGCTGAAGGCGCTCTACGGGATGTCGATGAAGCAGATGCCGGAGCCAGTGCAGGACCTCTACGAGAAGATGGCGAACACCCCGGCGATGCGGCAGACGACGATGGATGACTACAAGAAGGCGCTCGGCCAGATGGCGGAGTCGCTGGACCGGGACGTTGCCAAGGAGACGGGCGCGCCGGCGGGCAAGGTGCAGGACGTGCTGGGGACGATGATGCCGGCATTGCAGCAGCAGTGGGGGCAGAAGACCCGGGCGATGGGCGGCGGTGCGAGCGAGGTCACGTTCAAGGAGTACCTGCAGAGTCTCAAGGGGTAGCCATCACTCCTTCTCCCCTCGAAGGGGCGATGGCAACGGCCGGGAGCAATGCTCCCGGCCGTTGTCGTTGGTGGGGGCTAGCCGAGGGAGACGGTCTCGTCCATGTGCTCGTTGGCGGCGCCGGTGGAGGGGAAGTCCATGCCACCGATGGCGGTCTCGCCGACGAAGGGCATGGAGCGGTGGCCTCCGCCGGTGAGATCCCAGCATGTCAGATCGAGATGGGGGGTGGACATGTAGCCCTCCTCGCCGGGGCCGGAGAGGTAGCCGATGACCTGGCCTTGGTCGATCCATGAGCCGCTGCTGATGCTCCTGTCGAGGGTCATGTGGAACATGGCGATGCCGTAGCCGTTGCCGACGACGATGAGGAGACCGCCGCTGGCGGGGTCAGTCCAATCGACGGTGCCGGAGACAGGGGCGTGGATGCGGGTGCCGGCTGTTTCACCGTCGACACGGGCCCAATCGAGCGAGTGCTGATATTGGGCGAACTCGCTGCGGTTCTGGTGGGTGCCGTTGTTGTATCCCTGGATCACCTGCCAGGTGCCACCGGCAAAGGGCCAGGCGATGAAGGAGTTGCGGCGATTGGCTTCGGGCGCTGCATTGGTGCCGGATTCGGATGCGGGAAGGGCGGCGGGAGGTTCGGCGCCGAGGTAGGAACCATCGATCCACCCGGCGAGGCCGACGGCGGTGACAGGGAAGTAGCCGTCGATGGGATCTCCATCGACCCACACCTCGTTGGCAGGATCGACGACGGCGAGGATCTCGGATTCGGTGTGGGGCTCGCTGCGGAGGTTGACGGCGTCGAGGGTGTAGAGGGCGTAAGACTCCCAACCGGATTCGGCAGGGGCAGTCTCCTCGGCGACGGGATCGGCGAGGACGGTCTCGGTGGGGACGTAGCCGGAAACACCGTCGACGGTGACGGGGAGCCAGCCGAGGCCTTCGCTGTCCCACTCTTCGGGGCCGATGATTTCCACCCACGAGCCGGGGGCGGCTTCGTAGACGACATTGGCGCCGTAGCCGGGAACCTCGCGGACGAGGATGGTGGAGTCGTAGGTCAGGGTGGCGGCGCGGGCGGAACGGAGGCCGGCGGTGCCGGCGAAGGCTGCAGTCGCAAGTAGAGCAACGATGGAGCGTCGCGACATGGTGGTGGCGACGCGGCGCGGGGTATGCCGCATGGATCCCTCCTCTGGTGTTCGCGCTGCCCGACCGGCCTCACCCGGCGGGGCAGCGGACCTCGAAGCGCTGATGGCGCAACGGGGTACAGGAACCGTACGTCGGGAAGGGGGGAATGGATGTCTGCTGTGGGGGGAAGGTGGTCCTGTATTGGCGTGGTTTCGGGGAAAGACGCTCGGCTGCGGCCTCGCGCCCTCACCCCCAGCCCCTCTCCCCTGCGGGGGAGAGGGGAGAGCGTTTGGGAGTTAGGAGGGGTATTGCATTGGAGCGCGGGGTGCAGTTGAGGTGTTGCGCCTGGAAGT
>JAPOLF010000047.1:0-3097 GCA_029977305.1 bacterium
CGTGACAGCGGAGGCCATGGTGCGAGCAACCCGATCAAATGAGGAACCGTCCATACGACAACACCTCCATATGCTCGAGAACCCTTGCGGTATGTAAACGTTATGGGATTGGTGCATGCTCGTCAATAGGTCCGGGTCGCGTCGCGAGGGGAGCATGCCGGAACCCTCGGTCGGCGTGAGCGATGGCCTTGGCGGCCTTAGACAGCGGAGTTCTGGGCCGGGCCAAGAGCAGGGCGCTGGAAGACGCTGACAGAGGCGCGCCAGACGACCCCAAAATCCCGACGTGGTCGGGTTCTTGGGGTCGTCTCGAGCGTGAGGTTGTGGCGCCCTGTTACTCCAGGATCTCCCAGGTGACGATGCGGTCGTTGTTGTTGTCGGCAATCCAGGCGCGGTCCTTGGCCCCGTTGACCACGATCCCCACCGGGAAATCAAAATTGCTGTTGCCGCTGCCGATAGAGCCGAACGCGGTGCTGAAGCTCCAGGTGGTGGATGCCGTGTCAGGTCGGGTCCATTCCGATACCTGGTTGTGCTCGATGTCGGTCACCCAGACCGTGAGCTGGTCCGCGGATGCGAACACCTTGCCGGGATTGAACCAGTTCGTTGCGCCGTATGGGGCGCCGATGGTCGTGATGCCGGTCCAGGTCGTCGAACTGGTGTCTGGCCGGGTCCAGACAGCGACGCGATAGTTGAAGTAGTCAGCGATGTAGGCGGTGAGTCCATCGGCGGACAAGACGATGCCGTTGGGGGTATTGAATTTCTGCAATCCGTTTCCATTGGAGCCGAATTGGGTGACCGGCGACCAGGAGGTGGAGGAGGTGTCGGGCCGACTCCAGATGCAAACGCGGCTCAACTGACCATCGGTGACGAGGAGGGTAAGTTCATCCGGGGTGAGGGCGACATCGTTGGGACGGACGAAGTTCGAAGGGCCAAATCCTTGCGTGCCGAATGTCGTCACGTTGGACCACGAGGTGGAGTTCGCATCCGGACGTGTCCATATGGAGACCCGGTCATTGAGGAAATCGGTGACGTAGGCGGTCAGCGTGTCCGACGAAACAGTGACTCCGGTTGGACTGCCTAGGTTGCCGAGGCCAGAGCCAGAGGTGCCGAATTGGGCCACCGAGGTCCACGTGGAGGATGAGATATTGGGTCGAGTCCAGACGGACACCCGGTTGTTCGCCGTTTCGGTGACCCACATGGTCAGCAGGTTGGATGACATGCACAGACCATAGGGCCCATCCAAGTTCGAGGGTCCGCTGCCGGCGGTGCCGAATTGGCTGGCGTAGGTCCAGGATGGGGCCGGGGCCGGGGTGTTCGTGGGCGCAGGGGTGGGGCTCGTCACCGGGCTGCCGGTGACGCAGATATTGTCGATGCAGGTGGATCGCGGTCGGCACTGCTCACCATTGCCGCAGGATTCGCCGAGGGCCTTGTAGCGGCAGCGTCGGATTCCGGTGTCGCAGAAGTTGGTGCAGCAGTCGCGGTTGCGCTTGCAGCGGTTGTCCTTGCCGGAGCCGTCGCCACAGGGACCTTCCGGAGCTGGTTTGTTGTCGCGGCGGTTGGCGAGGGCGTCCGGCTCCATGGTGGTGGAGCGGAGGAATGCGACAGAGGTGAGCGCAGCAGCCGCTGCTGCGCCGATGGCACGGCGACTGGTCAGGCCGCCGAGCTTCGCGGTGAGTCGGGTGAGCGTCGAGTGCGCCTTGGTGGTCCCTTCATACGCTTGATGCATGTGCCGCTGCTGAGGGAATACGAAGCACGTAGTCGGAGGAGGATCAACGACGAATGAACAAGTTGTCAATGGAGGTTCAATGACATCGCGATCGTCACTCATGACGTGACTGACGCAACCCACGCAAGTGCATGGGCCCACCCACGGAATCCATGCAGATTCGGCTCAGATGGGGTGCGATGTGGAAAAACAACCACCCCTCGGCGGTGGGGCCGAGGGGTGGTGATCGTGGCTGATGTGGTGTGGCTCGAACGAGCCGACCGCGGCGTCACATGCTCGGTGGCCTGCCGTCCTATTGTTCGGAGCACACCCCGTCGACGCAGGAGGTGGTATCCCAGTATCCGCAGCAGTCGGTGTCGAGCTCACATGGACTGCCAAGGTCCAAGCAGCACACGTCCGCGTTGGTCCCATCACCTTTGCATGAGACCTCGGAGTTCCCGGACGGGCAGCACTGGTCCTTCCCGGAGCACACGCCGTTGATGGCGATACACGCATCTTCTTTCTTCGGTTTGCGGTTGGAAGTCTTGCGGGCGCAGCGGGAGCCGCCGCCGTTCTTGAGCCGCTTGGCGATGCAGCGGCCGGAGCAGCACTGGGCGCCATCGGTGCAGAGTGCATAGGTGGCGAGGCAGGTCGGCGGGATGGGGACGACGGCCTCGGCGGCGGAGGTGCCCGCGATCCCGAGCGCCCCGGCGACCAACGCCGTCACGCCCCGGCGGCGGGAGGTGGCCTCCGCCAATCGGCGGCTGATGCGATCGAACGACGGTCCGTCCATCTGGACCCCTTCCATATATATATATGCGACACGACCCTGCGATGGGCCGTTTGCCGAGGATATCCGGAGCGCCCGCAGCGGTCAAAAGGGGCTCCCCCCGGCCCGAAGACCAGGGGGAGCGCATTCCCGCGGACGATCGCGGGATTGATGGTGACGCGGCTGCTACGTCACCTGGCACGTGCCGCTGACGCACGTGGCGGATTCTCCGTAGCCGCAGCACTCCTGAGGAGTGCTGCAGGGTTGTCCGGCATTGACGCAGCACAAGGCGCTCGGTCCACCTACATATATGCAGGAGTGCCCGGAGCAGCACGGCGCGGTTTGTTCATTGCAGTAATCACGGACCTGGCCGCACGTCTTGCATGTCGCGTCCGCGAGAGTGTTGGGATAACAGATGAGGTCGGTGCAGCACCCGGTGAGGCTGGGACACGTGTCGCCATCGGCGATGCAGGTGTCACCGCCGCCACCGCCCTTGTCGTCCTTCTTCTCGTTCTTCTTCCCATTCTTCTTCCGTTTGCCGACGCATCGGTACTCGGTGCCGGAGTCGGGCTTGAGTTTGCAGATGCCGGAGCAGCACTGCTCGTTGGCGGTGCACTCTGATTGGT
>JAPOLF010000047.1:3107-11709 GCA_029977305.1 bacterium
AGAAGCCGGCGAGGCCGAGTGCCCCGGCGACAAGGGCCACCACACCGCCACGGCGGGTCGATGTCACGCCGAGCCGACGGGTGATCCGGTCGAACGAAGAGCTGTCCATGATGCCTCATTTCGCCTATCTGCGACATGACCCTGAACCCAAGGTAAGGGCAGCGTATCAGGATTATTTGCGGCGGTCAATGCGAGGTTCAGCGTGCCGAAGGCAGAAGGGTCAGGTGATGAATGCTCATGTATGTGCCGATCGGCGCCGACGTATCGCGCGCATCAGTTCCATTCAACCTTGCACGGTTGGCCGTTGAAGAGGCAGTGGAGATGCTCACCGTTAGAGGGGGAGCACACGCGGTTGCTTGTTTCGCGGCATTTCCCGGTGTCGGTGCCGGACCCGGGCTTGGCGCGGAAGCGGCCGGAGCAGCACACCTTGTTGGCGGTGCACTCGGATGGAACGCTCCTGCAGGCGAGGTTCTTGTCTCGTCGGCCAGCACCGTGACGGGCTTCGGCGGTGGAACCGCCGACACTAGCGAGCGCAACTGCGACGAACGCTGCGATGCCGCCGCGACTGGAGGTGGACATCGCCAAGCGACGGGTGATTCGGTTGAGCGACGATCCGTTGATGGCGCCTCGTCCGATTCTTGTCACCAGCGGACACGACCATCGTCACAGCGAGAAGAGGCTGCGAGGTGCAGTCAGGTGGGTGACCTTCCCCGGCTCAATGGCCGGGGAGGGCTACCGGTTGAACGATGGCTGTTCCGCAGTCGGGCTCAGGGCTGGAGGGCGCAAATGGAATTGAAGCAGAACGTTTCACTGATATGACTGCCGCAGCATTGGGCGTTGGCGGTGCAAGGGCTCCCCAAGCCGATGCAGCAGGTGGTGGATCCGCCGCCGTTCTCCCCGCAGAGCAGGCCCGCGCAACACGTTGCCCCCACCGCGTGATTGCAGTAGTCGTCGATGGCGCCGCAGGTTCGGCAGACGGAATCGCTGCTGTGCAGGCTGGCGAAGCAGACGAGATCGGCGCAGCAGCCGTCGCCCGTGGGACAGGTGGCATCCTCGGCGAGACAGGTGGTGGATCCGCCGCCGTCATGGTGGATCTTCTTCTTCCTCCGATTGGAGGAGGTGCGGGCGCAGCGCATGGTGCCGTCGCGCTTGGCGATGCAGCGGAGGGAGCAGCAGTCGTCGCCGGAGGTGCACAGCCGACCGGTGGCGCCGCATCCGGGTGGGACGGTGATGACGGCCTCAGCGGCGGAGATGCCCGCGATGCCGAGCACCCCGGCGACGAGCGCGGCGATGCCGCCGCGGCGAGAGGTGGTCACCGCCAAGCGGCGGGTGATCGTGTCGAAGGACGGTCCGTCCATGAGGGCTCCCGTGGGTTGTGTCGCAGCACTTCACATCGAAGTGTGGCGAGGGTGATGGCAAAGGAAGGGATTGTCAATCCGTAGGGCGTGATGAATGAACCAACGTGTGACTGCATCGCCCCACCCGAAGAACCCGACAAGGAGCCACCCCCCGGCCCGAAGACCGAGGGGTGTGACGTTGAACACCATTGAATGAGGAGCCGGGTGCGGCGCCTACCCGTTATTCACGCAGACATTGGTGGCACAGCCGCCGTTGTTGCCCCAGAAGCCGCAGCAGTCTTCGTCCGCTTCGCAGGGTTGGCCGTCGAAGACGCAGCAGTGGCTCTCGGCGTTGGATGGGACGCAGAAGCCGTTGCTTGTTTCGCAGCATTCGCTGGTGTCGGTGCAGACTTCGGAGGGGGCGAGGCAGGTGGGACCGGGGTTGCCGCCGTTGTCCTTGTCCTTCTTCTCCTGCTTCTTCTTCTTGCCGACGCAGCGGTACTCGGTGCCGGATCCGGGCTTGAGCCGGCAGATGCCGGAGCAGCACTGGTCGTCGGTGGTGCATTCAGATTGGTCGTTGCGGCAGGCGAGCTTCTCGTGGCGTTGGCCGGCGCCGCGGCGAGCCTCGGCGGTGGAGATCCCGGCGATGCCGAGGGCGCCGGCGACGATCGCGACGATGCCGCCGCGTCGGGAGGTGGTGACCGCCAAGCGGCGAGTGATCGTGTCGAACGATGATCCGTCCATGGAAAATCTTTTCGTCGCGTGTGATGCCGCCGAGCGCGCGCCCGCTTTCGGCGAAGTATAGGTGGATCGACGCAACGCGGGATGCCGGCGCGCTTGGTTATGCAACGTCCCGGATCACATCAATCCAGCGCAGACGCCGCCCATGCAGTCTGTCATGGAGAGGAGGTACCCGCAGCATTCCCCGCCGCTGGCGCATGCCCCACCAAGGCCCACGCAACAGGATGCGGCAGCCCCCAGCGTTTGCGGCTCGCATTCGAGGTCGGCGCAACAGGGGGAGGATTGGTCGTCGCAGACGTCAAATAGCGCTCCACAGGTTCGGCACGCGGTCTCATCGCCGGTCACGTCTACGTAACAGGTCAGGCCTTGGCAGCAACGGTCACCTCCCGAGCAGCTGAAGCCATCCGTGACGCAGGCATCACGCTGGTCTTCGCGCTTGCGGGATGGCTTCCTGCGCTTGCCGACGCAGCGGTACTCGGTGCCGGATCCCGGCTTGAGCCGGCAGATGCCGGAGCAGCACTGGTCGTCGGTGGTGCATTCGGTTTGGTCGTTGCGGCAGGCGAGTTTCTCGTGGCGACGGCCGGCGCCGCGGCGCGCCTCAACTGCGGACACGCCGGCGATGCCGAGGGCACCAGCGATGATCGTCGCGATGCCGCCGCGGCGGGAGGAGCTCACCGCCAGGCGGCGGGTGATGCGGTCGAATGATGAGCTGTCCATCTGCGTATCTCCTCGAGCCTGACCTGCCAACACCAAGTGTGACGGTAAATGTTTGGCATGGTGCCGTCAACGAGGGAGTCGATCCCCGGGTTGACCCGGGGATCGACAACCACGGGAGGAGCGGGCGCGCAAATGCATCGCTCCCCGGCCCGAGGGCCGAGGAGCGCGAACCACATGCATTGGATGGCGGGCGTGTCAGGCGGGCGGATTAGCCGAGTTGCAGGTGGCAATGGCTTGTCCGTCGACGGACGTGCTGCTGGGACGAACTCCGCAGACCAGGTCCTTGCAGCAGTCTTGGTTGCGCTCGCACTGTTCACCACGGCTCAGGCAGGTCTCGCTCTCTTTCTCTTTCGGCTTGCGGTTCGAGGTCTTGCGAGCGCAGCGGGAGGTGCCGTCGAACTTGAGGATGCAGCGTCCTGAGCAGCAGGGGATGCCCTCGACGCACTCCATGCCAGTTGCGCGGCAATCGGGCGGGATGGGGACGACGGCCTCGGCGGCGGAGATGCCAGCGATACCGAGGGCGCCGGCGACGAGGGCGGCGAGCCCGCGGCGACGGGAAGTGGTCACCGCCAAGCGGCGGGTGATCCGGTCGAACGACGAACCTTCCATGGAACCTCCCAATTGGTGAACCGCAAACCGTGGAATGTGATGGCCACAGCGTACGTGTTGACCATGCTCTCGTAAAGGAGGCGTCTAGGTACGCTTCCCAGTCGAATCCGCGGAGGAATTACTGGATTCAGCGTGAAAAACACCACCCCTCGGCCCCAAGGCCGAGGGGTGGAGAACCTCACGTGCGAGTGGAACACGGGTTCGCAGAACCAGCCGCCGATCAGTTGGCCAGTGAGCAGGTCCCACTGATACAGAGATTGAGGTTCGGATCACAGCAATCTGCATTAACCTCGCAGGTATTGTTCACTTGGACGCAGCACCTCAAGCTGTTGAGATCACAGAGGAGATCTCCGCAGCATTCGGATGCTTGCGTGCACCTGTCCTGTGATATGCCACAGGTGCCGTCGCCGCCGGTGTCCTTGTCTTCGTCTTTCTTGTCCTTGTCCTTCTTCTTCTTCTTGCCGACACAGCGGTACTCGGTGCCGGACCCTGGCTTGAGTTTGCAGATGCCGGAGCAGCACTGCTCGTGGGCGGTGCATTCGGACTGGTCGTTGCGGCAGGCGAGTTTCTCATGGCGCCGGCCGGCACCCCGACTGGCCTCGGCGGCGGAGATGCCCGCGATGCCGAGCGCCCCGGCGACGAGCGCCGCCACGCCTCCGCGGCGGGAGGTGGCCACCGCCAGTCGGCGGGTGATGCGGTCGAATGATGATCCGTCCATCGATGCTCTCCTTCGCTCATTCGCGACGATTGGCAACCTTTGTACTAGTGCCTGCGCCATGATTAGGGGGGTTGCCTTGCTCGTCAAAAGGGGGCATGACGCGAGTGTGGTTCAATGAGGAGGCCGATTGGATCGAGGCGAAAAAACACCCCCCGGCCCGAAGGCCGAGGGGTGACCGACGTTCTTGGTTGCTTTGCGATGTCGCTGCGGATCAGATGAGTTGGCAGGTGCCATTGACGCACTCAGCCGCGGGCGTGCCGTTGAAGCCGCAGCAGTCGCCGTTGGCTGAGCAGGGTTGGCCCGAGGCGACACAGCAGACGTCTACCAGGTTGGAAATCCCCTGGACGGTCCCGGCGCAGCAGGGAGCTAGCGGACTCCAGGCCCAGCCGAGCTCGATGCATTCAACACACTTGTTATCCGAGAGCGGGAGCGTTGGGTGGGTCTCGCAATACGACCCATCGCAGCAGAAGCTGTTTGGTGGCATGCATCCCGTGTCCCCGAGGCTGGAACACACCTCGCCGCCGCCGTCCTTCTTCTTGTCCTGCTTGGCTTTCTTCTTGTGGTTGCCGACGCAGCGATACCCGGTGCCGCTGCCGGGCTTGGCGCGACAGAAACCGGAGCAGCACTGCTCGCTGGCGGTGCACTCGGACTGGTCGTTGCGGCAGGCGAGTTTCTCATGGCGCCGACCTGCGCCGCGGGCGGCGTCGGCGGCGGAGACGCCGGCGATGCCGAGGGCACCGGCGAGGAGTGACGCGATCCCGGCGCGGCGGGACGATGTCACGCTGAGGCGACGGGTCAACCGATCGAACGAGGAACCATCCATGGCAGACTCCTACCTTGGTAATTGGCCAATCCCCGCCTCGCACAAGATGGTAGTGGCCCGTCAAGGGGCTGTCAACAACCCTGCATGTGCAAGGGAAGTCGAGGAATCAACCCCAGCAGGCCGTTGGTTGCTTCGGCTGGATCGCGCAGGTCAGGGCTTCCCTCGCGGATGGTGGAGGATGCGAGCAGCCCCTCGGCTGTCGGGCCGAAGGGCTGCGAATCAATCATGACTCGTGGGCGAGATCAGTCCAGCGGGCGGGTCGGGGGGCCGGGGACGGAGAGCATCCGCTCGAGGGCGACGAGCGCCTCGCGTCGGGTGTCGCCGTCGACCTGGATCTGGTTGACCACCTTGCCCTCGGCGAGATGCTCGATCGACCACAGCACATATGCCGGGTGGACGCGATACATCGTGCTGCAGGGGCAGATCACGGGATCGAGGCAGAAGATCGTCTTGTCCGGGTGCTCCGCGGCGAGGCGGTTGACGAGGTTGATCTCGGTGCCGACCGCCCAGATCGAGCCGGCAGGCGCGGCGGCGATGGTGTCGATGATGAACTCGGTGCTGCCGTTCTGGTCGGAGGCCTCGACGACCTCGAGGCGGCACTCCGGGTGGACGATGACCTGCACGCCGGGGTACTCGGTGCGTGCCTTGGCGATCTGCTCCGCAGAGAAGCGGGCGTGGACCGAGCAGTAACCCTTCCAGAGGAAGAAGCGAGCGTTGCGCAGCTGCTCCTCGGTGTTGCCGCCGAGCGGGAGGAAGGGATCCCAGACGACCATCTCCTCTTGCGCGAAGCCGCGCCGGGTGGCGGTGTTGCGGCCGAGGTGCTCGTCGGGGAAGAAGAAGATGCGCTCGCCGCGCTCGAAGGCCCAGTCGTAGACGCGGGCGGCGTTGGACGACGTGCAGACGATGCCGCCGTTGCGACCGCAGAACGCCTTGAGACTTGCGGCGCTGTTCATGTACGTGACCGGGATGATGCCCTCGATGCCGAGACCGACGAGGGTGTCCCACGCCGCCTGCACATCGGCGATCTTCGCCATGTCGGCCATGGAGCAGCCCGCCTCGAGGTTCGGCAGCACCACGATCTTGTCCTGATCGGTGAGGATGTCGGCGCTCTCGGCCATGAAGTGCACGCCGCAGAAGAGGATGAACTCGGCATCCTGCTGGGTGGCGGCCTGCTGGCTGAGCTTGAAGGAATCGCCGCGGAAATCGGCGAACTGGATCACCTCGTCGCGCTGGTAGTGGTGGCCGAGGATGACGAGGCGCTTGCCGAGCTTCGCCTTGGCGGCCCAGATCCGGGCGTCGCGCTCCGCGGGGTCCATCGTGAAGTACTCGCGCGGGATCTTCTCCTGCTTGAGCGGATGGACGCCGTAGCGGCGGAGGAGGGTGTACGCCCCGACGCCCTGCTCCGGCACGCAGGAGGCGGTGGGGAGTTGTGGGTCCACGAACCATGGGTCGGCAGAACCACCGCCGGCCGGCAGGTCGACAACAGACTTGACCATGGAAACCTCCGCAGGGCACGACGACGCTGATGCGCCAAGGTGGGTGTCGCCCCTGCTTGGGGCGGAGAGCCTGCCGATCCCCACCATGGGACGGCAGCCGCGCTCCCCGAGACGATTGCAGCATAGTGCGCCGGCGAGTAATTGTCAACATAACACTAAGTCGGGATTCAGGGACCGCGAGTCATCATCGGATAGGCTATCGTCCGATGGTTGCTTCTATTAGATAGGGTTATCCGCATGGCGTTCCATTTCCACGGCTTTGTCCGGGGCATCAACATCTCGGAGATCCACGGGAATCACGCGTGGACGCTGGAAGATCACCTCGATCCGGGGTTCATCGCGGAGTTCGCGCGGGCGCATGAGGAGGCCGGGTTCGAGCGGGTGCTGATCGGCGCCTTCTCCACCGGAGCCGACGGCTGGGCGATCGGGCAGCACGTGATGGCGAGCACCCAGCGCCTCTCGGCGATGATCGCGCACCGGCCGGGCTTCGTCGCACCTACGGTCGCGGCGCGCAAGGCGCTGACCCTTGATCAGCTCAGCGGTGGGCGGACCTCGCTCAACATCGTCACCGGCGGCTCGGATGCCGACATGGCGAAGGATGGCGACTGGACGACGAAAGAGGAGCGCTACCGCCGCACCGATGAGTACCTGACCATCCTGCGGCAGATGTGGGAGCGCACCGAGCCCTTCGACCACGAGGGGGAGTTCTACCGGGTGGCTGGTGCCTACTCCGAACTGCGGCCGACGGGGCCGGGGAGCATCCCGATCTTCTTCGGTGGTGCGTCGGGATCGGCGGTGCCGGTCGCGGCGAAACATGCCGATGTGTACATGCTCTTCGGCGAGCCGTTGGCGGCGGTCGAGCAGCGCCTCGCCGAGGTGCGCGCGGTGACGCCCCCGGGGCGCGATCCGGAGTTCTGCGTCTCGTTCCGCCCGATCGTCGCGGAGACCGATGCGCTGGCGTGGGAGAGGGCGCACGCGTATCTGGAGCGGATCGTCGCGGCGCGCGGCGGGCAGGCGGTCGCGGCGAGCACGCGACCGGGATCGCACGGTGCGGATCGGCTGCGCGCCTTCGCCTCGGAGCAGGAACTCTTCGACACCTGTCTGTGGATGCCGATCGCGGCGGCCACCGGGGCAGGTGGCAACACGACCTGTCTCGTCGGCTCCCCGGAGACGGTGGCGCAGGCGATAATGGGCTACTACGACATCGGGGTGCGCCACGTGCTGATCCGCGGCTTCGAGCCGCTGGAGGACGTGCGGCAGTGGGGGCAGGCGTTGATCCCGCTGGTGCAGGCCGAGGTGGCGAGGCGCGAGGCATGAGCGTGACGGGGCGAACATCGGCGACAACGGAAGCACCGCGGTTCCACGCGTGGGAGACGACGCGTCGGCGTGTGCTCGGGGTGCTCGCCGCGGTGGTGCCGCTCGTCATCGCCGAGCAGTCGGTGGGCGCCAAGCGAGCAAAGCGATGCAATCGGAAGACGGCGAACTGCAATCGGCTCGAGGCCGGGGCATGCCTCTTCAAGTGTGATTTCTCCGGGCAGACGATCGATGTGTCGAGCCTCTCCAAGGCGGACATGCGGAAAGCCTCATTCATCAACGCGACGCTGACACGACCGAGCCTGCGCCGTGCGAATCTCGCGAAGGCACAGCTGCGGGGAGCGGATCTTGGTGGCGTCTATGCGGTGCAGGCGGACTTCACGTCGGCGGATCTGGAGAGCGCGTCGCTCGAAGGTGCGACGCTGACCAACAGCGATTTCTCGCAAGCGGTGCTGGTCAACGCGAGTCTGGTTGATGTGGATGCCAGTTCGACGAAGATGGTCTCGGTTGATTTCACCACCTCGGACCTCTCCGGCGCGAATTTGCGGCGGGCGGTGCTGACCAACGCGCTGGTGGTGGCGGCGACGGTGGTGGATGCGGATTTCACGGATGCGGATCTGCGCGGTGCGGTGTTCACCTCGAGCGATCTCGCCGGTGCGATCCTGACCGGCGCGAACATCGCCGGGGCGAATCTGACCGCGGCGGACGTGACTGGGGTGGTCAGCGGGAGATTGGTTGGGCAGCCGTCTGCGTTGCCGGCCGAGACGGGTGTGGTCAACGGCTATCTGCTCGGCCCGGGGTTCGATCTCAGCGGGGCCAATTTCGCCGGGGAGAGCCTGACAGGGCT
>JAPOLF010000048.1 GCA_029977305.1 bacterium
AGTTGGATCACGAGGAGCGGGGGTTCGCGTTTCGATTTGCCGGGCCGTTGGATATGCGGTTCGACACGCGGGCGGGCGAGACGGCGGCGGAGCTCATTGGGCGGCTCGATGAGGGGGCGTTGGCGGACCTGATCTGGCGCTATGGCGAGGAGCCGAAGTCGCGCGTGATTGCTCGGGCAATCGTGCGAGAGCGTGAAAGCGAACCGCTGGTGACAACCGATCGGCTGGCGGACGTGGTTGCACGCGCTGCAGGTGGGCGGCGAGGGCAGGAGACGCATCCGGCGACGCGGACCTTTCAGGCGTTGCGGATCGCGGTGAACGAGGAGTTGTCGGCATTGGAAGCGGGATTGGAGGCGGCCGTCTCGGTGCTCCGGCCCGGTGGGAGACTGGCGGTGATCAGTTTCCATTCGCTGGAGGACCGCATCACGAAGCAGTTCATCGCGCGGGAATCTGCGACCTGCGTCTGTCCGCCCGCGCAGCCGGTGTGCACTTGCGATCATCGACCGCGATTGACGAAGATCGGAGGGAAGGCGCTGCGCCCGAGTGCCGCTGAAATCGCGCGCAATCCGCGGGCGCGCAGTGCGGTGTTGCGGGTGGCGGAGCGGCGGGCGGACCTCGGCACGATGGAGGTGCGGTGATGCATCCCTTGGATCTCGAGCATCTGGTTCCCGCGACAGGCGGGACGCTGCGCGGCGATCTTCCGGTTGACACCCGCTTCCGATCGATCGAGCGGGATGCGCGACGCGTCGAGCCGGGGGACTTGTTCATCGCGATCGCCGGGGAGCGGTTCGATGGGCACGCGTTCGTGGCGGATGCAGCAGCGCGCGGAGCGTCAGCGGCGCTAGTGCGACGAGCGTGGGCTGAAGCGCATCCGGAGGTGGCGTTGCCGCTGATCATCGTCGACGACGAGCCGGTGAACGGCTTGCAGCGACTGGCGCGCTGGTGGCGATCGACGCTACCGGTACGGGTGGTGGGGATCACCGGGAGCGTCGGCAAGACGAGCGCGAAGGAAGTCGCAGCGGCGGTGTTGGCGCAGCGGTTCCAGGTCTACAAGAGTCCCGGGAATCTCAACAATGAAATTGGGTTGCCACTCTCGCTGTTGGAGATCACGCCGGAGATCGACATCGCGGTGCTCGAGATGGGCGGGGCGTACGCCTTCGGGGACCTTGCGCTGCTGTGTGACGTGGCGCGGCCGAATGTCGGGATGGTGATCAACGTCCACCCGGTGCATCTGGAGCGGATGGGGACGATCGAGGCGATCGCGGAGACGAAGGCGGAATTGGTCGATGGGATCCCTGCCGATGGGGTGGTGATTCTCAACGTGGACGATCCGCGCGTGGCGGCGATGGCGGCGCGGACGTCGGCGCGGGTGGTCACCTACGGGATGTCGGCCGGTGCGGAGGTGCGCGCGAGTAACCCGGCGGTGCTTGGGATGGACGGCGCCGCGTTCGATGTCGAGATCGACGGGGCGCGGCGGCACGTGGCGACCCCGATGGTGGGCGAGCATGTGCCGATGCTGGGGCTGTCGGCGATCGCCGTGGGTCATGCGTTCGGGATGACGTTGGACGAGATGTTGCCGGCGTTCCGCGAGCGATCAGTGCAGGTGCGGGTGCAATTCGTGCCGGGACCACGAGGGTCGATGCTGATCGATGACACCTACAACGCGAGCACGCCGTCGGTGCTGTCGTCACTCGGGGTGTTGGAGGCGTTCACGGCAGAGCGGAAGATCGCCGTGCTCGGGGACATGCGGGAGATGGGGAGCGTTTCCGAAGCGGAGCACCGGACGGTTGGACGGCGGGTGGCGGAGGTCGCGGACGCCTTGGTGACCTTCGGGAGCGAGGCGCGCTTCTTCACCGAGGAGGTGGAGGCCGTCGACGGGCGTTGCCGGGCGATGGCATCATTCGCGGCGAACGAACGCGATGCTTTGGCAGCGTTCCTCGCGGCAGAACTCCGGGCGGGGGATGTCGCACTGCTCAAGGGATCACGCGGATTGCAGATGGAGGACGTCGTGGCGCATCTGACACGGTTGGCGAGCGAGCGCGCATGATCGATCTCCCCGTGTCCCTGCCGTTATTGCTGGCGACGAGCGTGATGCCGGAAGACCCGGTGCAGAATCTCGCGGTGTCGATGGCACTGGCAGGGCTGGCGTTCGTGGTGACGCTGATCATCGGCCGCCCGATCGTGACCTACCTGCGCGAGAAGAAGGTCGGGAAGTTGGTGCGGACGGATGGTCCGCAGACGCACCTGATCAAGACCGGCACCCCGACGATGGGCGGTGTGATGGTGGCTGCGACGACCGTGGCGATCACGCTGGTGTTCAACACGGTGGGGCGGCTCTCGATGCTGCTGCCGGTGGGGGTCTTGGTCGCGTGTGCGGTGTTGGGTGGGCTTGATGACCGTTTGAGCCTGCTCGGGGGCAAGCGCGGCACGGGGATGAGTGCGCGTCGCAAGATGTTGTGGTTGCTGGCGGTGGGCGTGGTGGCGGCGGTGATCCTGCATGCGCCCTACCCGTGGGGATTGGGATACCACGAGGTGTACCTGCCGTTCGTCGGGCAATTCTCGATCGGGTTGCTCTATGTGCCGATCGCGGCCTTGGCGATCGTCGCGACGGCGAACGCGGTGAACCTCACCGATGGGCTCGACACGCTTGCGGGCGGGACGGCCGCGATCGCCTTCACCGCCTACGCGATCATCGCGTACCAGCAGGGGCAGCTCGGGGTGGTGACGTTCTGCTTCACCATGGTGGGATCGTTGATGGGATTCCTCTGGTTCAACGCTCACCCGGCACAGGTGTTCATGGGGGACACCGGCTCACTGGCGCTGGGGGCGGCACTGGCGACCGCCGCATTCATGACCGGGCAGTGGTTGCTGTTGCCGGTGGTGGGGATCGTCTTCCTCGCCGAGGCGGTCTCCGTGATGGCGCAGGTCGCCTACTTCAAGTGGACGAAGAAGCGGACCGGAGAGGGCAAACGCATCTTCAAGATGACGCCACTGCACCACCACTTCGAGATGCTCGGGTGGTCGGAGACACAGGTGACGATGCGCTTCTGGATGCTGGGGATGATGGCCGGGATCATCGGCGTTGCGATGGCACTGGTGCAATTGTGAGGGACGCGCGCGCGGATCTGCGCGGTCGGCGCGCGACGGTGATGGGCCTCGGGACACGCGGGGGCGGGCTGGGGGTGGCGCGGTACCTCGCGGAGGCGGGGGCGATCGTCACGGTGACCGACATGAAGCCGGCGGACGCTTTGGCAGAACCGATCGCGGCACTCGGTGACCTCCCGGTGCGATTCGTGCTCGGCGGGCATGACGAGGCCGATTTCCGCGAGGCGGAGATCGTGGTGCGCAATCCCGGAGTGCGGGCGAATGCGCCGCTGTTGGAGATCGCGCGGGCGAGCGGCGCACGGATCGAGATGGAGATGTCGTTGTTCCTGCGGGCCTGTCCGGCACCCGTGATCGGGGTGACGGGGACGAAGGGGAAGACGACGACATCGTCGTTGATCGGCGAGATGCTGACGGCATGGGATCCGCGCACGGTGGTCGCGGGAAACATGGGAATCTCGGCATTGGAGCACCTTGCGGAGATCACGGCGGATACGCCGGTGGTGCTCGAACTGTCGTCATGGCAGCTTGAGGCGTTGGACGAGCATCAGCTGTCTCCGCACATCGCGGTGATCACCTTGATCGCCGAGGACCACCTGAACACCTATCGGGATTTCGATCACTACGCGGAGACGAAGCGATCGATCACGGCGCACCAGTCAGCGGGAGACGTTGCGGTGCTGCCGATGGACGATGCAGAGGCATGGCGGTCAGCAGGGACGACCGCGGCGCGGGTGTTCGCAGTGGGTGATCCGGCGCGATCCGCTGAAGCCGTCTGGATGGAGGATGACACCCTCCGGGTGCGGATCGGTGGCGGTGATTGGGCACTCCCCTTCCCGGCGAATCCTGTGTTGCAGCCAGCGCATCAGCGGCGGAATGCCGCGCTGGCGGCTGCAGCAGCTGCGGCGCGGGGGGCGACACCAGAAGCGATCGGGGCGGCGCTGGCGCAGTTCCGCGGGGTGCGTGATCGGATGGAGGTCGTCGCGACGATCGGCGGGGTCAGGTACGTGAACGACACGACCGCGACGGCACCGGTGGCTGCCGCAGCGGCGGTGCGATCCATCCACGAGGGACGGGTTCATCTGATCGCCGGTGGGGCGGACAAGGGACTGGACCCCACTCCGATGATCATCGCGATTGACGAAGTTCGACCGACGGTGCATCTGATCGATGGCACCGCGACGCCGCGGATCAGTGCGGCACTGGAGGCGCGTGGGATCGCGTGGTCGGGGCCGCACCTGTCGATGGAGAGCGCGCTGATCGCGGCGCGTGAGGCGGCGTCATCCGGGGATGTCATCTTGTTGTCACCGGGGTGTGCGAGTTTCGGGGTGTTCACTGACGAATTCGATCGCGGGGCACAGTTCCGGACCTTGGCTCAGCGCTGGGAGCGGGAGGCGACATCGTGAGCGGCACTGCGACCCTGCCGCCGCTGCCAGCGCGGGTGCACTTCGTGGGGATCGGCGGGATCGGGATGAGCGGGCTGGCGCGCATCCTGCGGCAGTGGGGCTATGAGGTCTCCGGGTCAGATGGCAGTGCCTCGCCGATGCTCGACGAACTGGCTGCCGAGGGCATCACGGTGGCGGTCGGGCACACGATGGTGGACGAGGCTGCGGCGGCCGACCTGGTGGTGATGACCGCTGCGGTGAACGAGCGCAATCCCGAGGTGGCGGCGGCGATCACGGCCGGGGTGCCGGTGCTGAAGCGAGCGGCGCTGCTCGGGGCGTTGATGAACGCGCGGCGCGGCGTGACGGTGGCGGGCAGCCACGGGAAATCGACGACCAGCGGGATGATCACCACCGCGTTGTTGGCGCTTGGCGCGGAGCCCTCGTACGCGGTGGGGGCAACGGTTTCGGCTTCGGGGACGAATGCGGCGCCGGGAGGCGGCGAGACGTTCGTGGTGGAGGCGGACGAGTACGACCGGTCGTTCCTGCACCTCCATCCTGAGATCGCCGTGGTCACCAATGTCGAGTACGACCATCCGGACATCTACCCCAATTTGGACATGTATGACGAGGCATTCGCCGCGTTCCTGTCTGGGGTGAGGCCAGAAGGGACGGTGGTGCTGTCGGCGGATGATCCGGGGACGACGCGGGTTCGGGCGCGGGCGGATGTGACGTGGCCGGCGCAGGTGGTCACCTTCGGCACCGCGCAGGACGCGGATTGGCGGATCGCGTTGGGAGCCCCCGCGCGGGTGACGACCCCCAGTGGCGAGGTGGTGGCCTTGCCCTTGGCCGTTCCGGGCGAGCACAACGTACGGAACGCGACGGCGGCGATGGCCGCGATTGCGGCATTGGGATATCCGGTGGGGGCGATCGCCGAGGCACTGGGCACGTTCCGCGGGGTCGGACGGCGATTCGACCTCAAGGGGGTTGAGCGTGGGGTGACCGTGGTCGACGACTACGCGCACCACCCGACCGAGATTCAGGCGACGCTGCGTGCCGCGAAGGAGCGGTATCCGGGGCAGCGCATCGTGGCGGCATTCCAACCGCATACCTACAGCCGGTTGAAGGCGCTGCTGCCGGAATTCGCGGCGGCGTTCAGCGATGCGGACGTCACCGTGATCCTCGACATCTATGCGTCTCGGGAGACGGATACCTTGGGCATCGATGCGGAGGATCTGCGTCGACGCATGGAACCAGCACCGATCGCCGCGGGCACGCCGGAAGACGCTGCAGAGCAATTGGCCGGGGTGGTGCGCAACGGGGACATCGTGCTGACGATGGGGGCCGGGAGCATCACCGAGACCGGGCCGTTGCTGCTCGAACGTCTACGACGGAGCGGTGCGACGGGAATCGCGATACAGGATCCCGCACTCCCGGGGGTGAAGATCCTGCGGGATTCACCGATGCGGCTGTGGACGACGTGGAATGTCGGTGGAACGGCAGATCTGTTGATCCGCGCGGGGACACCGGATGAGATCGCGGCGGCAGCGCAATGGGGGGTGGCGCAGGGGTTGCCGGTGACGGTGATCGGCGGTGGCAGCAACCTGTTGGTCGGGGACGGCGGCATCCGCGGACTTGTCGTGCTGGCGCGGACTCCGGGGGAGCGCGCGGAGCACCTGGTGGACGTGGTGGATGAGGGGGAGTCGGTGCTGCTGACGGTGGGAGCGAACGCGCCGCTGTCGTGGACGGGTCGGTATGCTGCCGAACGCGGGTGGGCCGGACTCGATTGGGCGGTGGGGTTGCCGGGGACGATCGGCGGGGCGACGGTCAACAACGCCGGGGCGCATGGGGTTGAGCAGAAGGACCATCTCGTGCAGGTGGAGGTGCTGGACCTCGAGCGTGGCGAGCGACGATGGCGTCCGGCGACGTGGTTGGACGCTGCCTATCGGCACACGGTGATCAAGGCGGCGGCACGGCCGCGGTCGTGGGTGGTGTTGCGCGTGCAAATGCGCCTGCCGAAGGGGGACGCGGCTGCGCTGACGGCGTTGGCGGATGAGCACGCGGCGTTCCGGAAGCGGACGCAGCCGGGAGGCGCGACGGGGGGATCGACGTTCGCCAACCCGCCGGGGGATTACGCCGGGCGGTTGCTCGAAGCGGCCGGGATGAAGGGCTATCGGATTGGCGGTGCCGCATTCAGCACGATGCATGCGAACTGGATCGTCAATGACCAGCAGGCGCAGGCGGCGGATATCCGGGCGTTGATCCGATTGGCGAAGGAACGGGTTGAAGCGCAGTTCGGGGTGGCGCTGCGGCAAGAAGTAGAGGAGATCGGGGAAGCGTAGTCAGTGGTGCCACGGGAACCACTCGCGGTGGCGGGGTGGACAGGTTGGTGGTGATGGCGCGCGATGCACTGCGCGTCTTTCTTGTTGGGTCAAGTTTGATGAGACGCACGGCTGCGGCCTCGCGCCGTGACTCGCTGGCCCCACTCCCCTGCGGGGGAGAAAGGGAAGTGTTTGGGCGCTGGGGAGTTGAAGAAGTTGGGGCGGCGGGGTAAGACTACGAGTCACACGTGGCCGCTCGTGGTCCGCGACAAGACGCACCCGAACCTCCGGAGAGGGCCTTCCTGATGTCCAATGGCAAGACGCGCGTGGCGGTGCTCTTCGGAGGGCAATCCGGCGAGCATGATGTGTCGCTGCGGTCGGCGCGGACGATCATGGGGGCGCTCGATCCGGCGAAGTACGAGGTCATCCCGGTGGGGATCACCCGGGAGGGACGCTGGCTGAGCGGGGGTGATCCCTTCGCCGAGCTGACGGCCGCCTCTCCCCTCTTCGCGGTGGACGCGGGCAGCGGGTTTGATGCGAATGCGCAGATCGTGCCGGCGGGTCGGCGGGCATTGCCAGAGGGGTGGCAGGCTGAGGTCGATGTGGTCTTCCCAGTGCTGCACGGGCCGAAGGGTGAGGACGGCACGGTGCAGGGATTGCTCGAGCTGGCGGGCATTCCCTATGTCGGGTCCGGGGTGCTGGGCAGCGCGGTTGGGATGGACAAGGGGATGACCAAGACCATCCTGCACCAGTACGGGTTGCCTCAGGTGCCGTGGTTGGTGATCTCGCGGCGGGATTGGCTCACCAACCCGATCCCGATGTGCGAGATGATCGAGAGCCAAATGGGGCTGCCGTGCTTCGTGAAGCCCGCGAACATGGGCAGCAGTGTCGGGGTGAGCAAGTGCCGCGACCGGGGCGAGTTGCTCGAGGCGCTGGAGACGGCAGCGCGGTTCGATCGGCGGATCCTCATCGAGATGGCGGTCGATGCGCGGGAACTCGAGGTGTCGGTGTTGGGGAATGAGGCGCCGGTGGCGTCGCTTGCCGGCGAGGTGATCCCGGGGAATGAGTTTTACGACTACGCGGCGAAGTACATCGACGACAATTCGCTGATCGAAATCCCGGCGGACATCGACGGGACGACCATGAATCTGGCCCGGCAACTGGCGATCGAGGCGTTCCAAGCGCTGGATCTGGCCGGGTTGGCGCGGGTGGATTTCTTCCTGAACCGGGAGTCGGGGGAGTTGCTGATCAACGAGGTGAACACGATGCCGGGGTTCACCGCGATCAGCATGTACCCGAAGCTCTGGGAGGCCAGCGGGTTGGGCCTGCGGGAACTGGTCGATCGGCTGATCGAGTTGGCGTTCGAGCGGCACGCCGATCGGGCCTGAGACGGTGATTTCGGCGTCCGGACTGCTATACTGACTTTCGGGCACGGGTGCGTGGTTCCGGCGACGCAATTCGGATAATGTCGTCGGGTCGCGATCGGTGGAACCCCTTCACGCAGGGACGGCGACGGGTGGTGATCCCGCGCCATGTGGGAGACACGCCGGGGGTACCGCCATCGAGACCACGGATGCCGGGAATCACGGACACGCCCAGCAAGTGCACCTCCCGTTCCTGACGGTCACCGACCGCCAGACGGTCGACCCGCTCCACCAGTTCGCCGCGGAGGAACAACGCATGGACTCCACCACCAATCGCGCTGAGGACCGATCGGGGTCTGGACCCGGGAATGACGCCGGAGAGAGCGGTTCGCACGGATCGCGGCCGACGTATCGGCCTGCTCGGCCGTCGGGGAACCAGCCGTTCGTGGACACGTTCGCCTCGATCAAGGTGATCGGTGTCGGTGGCGGCGGCGGGAACGCGATCAACCGGATGGTGGCGGCTGGGGTCGACGGGATCGAGTTCATCAGCGTGAACACCGACGCACAGGCGCTGCTGACGAGCGAGGCGCCGATCAGCGTGCGGATCGGGGACAAGCTGACGAAGGGCCTCGGTGCAGGCGGCCGGCCGGAAACCGGCGAGCGTGCGGCGGAGGAGAGCGCGGAGACGCTGAGCGAACTCGTGCGCGGGGCGGACATGGTGTTCATCACCGCCGGCATGGGTGGCGGCACGGGCACCGGGGCGTCGCCGACGATCGCCAAGCTGGCGAAGTCCGCTGGGGCGCTGACGGTGGGTGTGGTCACCAAGCCCTTCGCATTCGAGGGATCGAAGCGGCGACGGGCGGCGGAGGAAGGGATCGATCGGCTGCGCGAGATGGTCGATGCGCTGATCGTGATCCCGAACGAGCGGTTGCTGCAGATGGTCGATCCGAAGACGACGATCACCGATGCGTTCCGGATGGCGGACGATGTGCTGCGTCAGGGCATCGGGGGGATTTCGGATTTGATCACCAAGCCGGGGATCATCAACCTCGACTTCGCCGACGTGAAGACGGTGATGAAGGATGCGGGCAGCGCGCTGATGGCGATCGGCCATGGGCACGGTGATTCGCGGTGCATCGACGCGGCGCGTGAGGCGATCGAGAGCCCGCTGCTGGAGATGAACATCCAAGGCGCGACGGGGGTGCTCTACAACATCACCGGTGGCACGAACCTGACGCTCATGGAGACCAGTGAGGCGGCGGAGATCATCCGGGCGGCGGTGGACGAAGATGCGGAGATCATCTACGGCACCTCGGTTGATCCGGCGCTGGGCGATTCGGTGACGATCACGTTGATCGCAACAGGGTTCGATCAGGGACGATCGTTCGATCAGCCGGTGGTGCGGCACATGCCGCGATCGCAGGGGACGTCGCCGGCGCGGCAGATCCCGCCGACGCAGCCGCCGATCCTGCAGAACCAGACGCGGCCGCAGACGACGCCCCCCACCAGTCAGGCGGGTGCCGCTGATGACGAGTGGGTCGGCGAGTCGTCGATCATCAAGTTCCTGCGCGAACGCTAGCGGAAACGAGACGCCGTCGTGCGCTGCCCGTATTGCCACGCCTCCGACAGTCGGGTGACCGACAGCCGGGAACTGGGCGGTGGTGCGTCGATCCGGCGACGGCGCGAGTGTGCGGGGTGCGGTCGGCGCTTCACGACCTACGAGCGGGTGGAGAACACCGAACTCGTGGTGGTGAAGAAGGACGGGCGGCGGCAGGAATTCGACCCGGCGAAATTGCGGCAGAAGTTGCGCGTGGCGCTGACGAAGCGGCCGGTGGGCGAGGCGCAGATCGATGCGCTGATCGCGCGGGTTGAGGCGGCGCTGATGAGCCTCGGCACGGCTGAGGTGACGGCGGAGCAAGTTGGCGAGGCGGTGCTGCGGGAACTGAAGGGGCTGGATGAGGTGGCCTACATCCGGTTCGCGTCGGTGTACCGGCAGTTCGCGGACCTGAATGATCTGCAGCGGGCGATCGAGTCGATGCGGGAGAAGGACGGGGGCTGATCCCTGATCTCGCGGCAAGTAATGATGACGGGCGAGGCATCAGCCTCGCCCGTGGTGTGTCGGGGGCTTTGCGACGGTGGATCAGCCCTCGAGGTGCTCGTCGATCATTGCGGTGATCTTGCTCGGGGCGACGCCGCCTTGGAGTCGGTCCTGCACTTCCCCACCCTTGAAGACCATGACGGTCGGGAGGAGCATGACGTTGTAGGCGAGGGCCTGCTCCTGGTTGTCGTCGATGTTCATCTTGACGATCTTGACCTTGCCGGCGGTCTTGTCGGCGACATCCTCGAGGACCTTGGAGACGGTTCGGCACGGACCGCACCACGGGGCCCAGAAGTCGACGACGACGAGGCCGTCGGCTTGGAGGACCTCACTGGCGAACGAGGCGTCGTCGATGTCGCGTAGTGTCCCCACCGTGTGCTGCTCCCTGCGTACGTACGGAATGATCGGTGCCGGAACATCGCCGGCGGTTATCCGCAGAGGGTACCACGGGAGGCGTCCGGACGGGGTGGATCAGGGTGTGACAGGCGAGCAGCCGTTGTAGAAGAAGATGTCGATTTCCACGGTGCCATCGGGTTTTTCCGGGGATGAAGGGTTCCAGAAGCGCTGGATGCCGGTACGCTCGTCGTCAAAGGTTTCGGGGTTGTCCGCCCAGAGGATGGCTTGGATGCGCTGGGCCAGCGCGATGCCGGAGTCGAGTTCCGGCGAGAAGCCGCTGATGAGGACGAAACCAGCGCGACATTCGGGGGCGGGGTATTTCGCCATGACCGCCTGCAACTTGGTGCGGGCGTCGTTCATGGCGTCCTCGTCGCCGTTGAGCATGCCTTGCAGATCAACTTGGATGGTCTCGGCGACGGCGGAGGGGTTCAAGGAGCCGCTGAGCGCGACCTGCGCGAGGGCGGTGGCTTCGGCCTGCAGATTGAGGTTCATCGCATTGAGCGCTTCGATGGTGGCGGCGACGGAGGTGCCCTCGGCCTCGGCGGTGGCGAGATCGGCGGAGGTGCGTTGGCCGGAGGCTTGCATGGCATCGATGGTGGCGAGGGCGTCGCCGAGGTTGGTCTGGCCGGCGGCAGCAGCACTGGTGGCGAGGATCGAGACCGCGGTGGAGGTCGCGGCATTGGCGGCATCCTGTGCCTCGAGCGCGGTGATGGTCTCTTGCGCGGCGGCGGCGGCGAGGGTGGCAACGGCGGCGCTGGTGGCTGCGGCTTCGATGGTCGCATCGAAGGCCGTGCGATCGCTGGCGGCGGCGGTGGAGATCGCCGCGACCGTCGCTTGCGAGGCGAGGGCGGTCTCGGTGGCTTGGGCGTCCATGGTGGCGCGGGCGTCGGCACTCATGGCCTCACGGGTGAGGAGGGCCTCGGCGGTGGCGGTCCCCTGCAGTTGGGCGAGGGCCTGATCGGTGGCGCGTGCCGCGGCGGTGGCGAGGGCCTCATCGCCAAGGGCGACC
>JAPOLF010000049.1 GCA_029977305.1 bacterium
CACCTTCGACGAGGTGAGCGAGGCTGTTCCTGACTATGCGGATCCGGCGCCTCCTGCCGTTCCCCAACAGCAATCACCCCAGCAGGGCACTACGAACAAAGATGCCGGGACGGGTGACTCCTCGAAGCAGGACACCCGCGCCCGCGAACGGCGCAAAGACCGGCACGATGCCAAACGCGCAGAGAAGAAAGCCGCGCGCACCGCGCGCCGTGCGGAAATCCTCGCTGCACGTGAGGCAGCGCGCGCCGAGCAGGCAGCCGCTGATAAGCACGACAAGCGGAACTCGGACGCATCGTCCAACTCCACCGACCGCGACCGCAAGGACCGCTGATCTCAGTCCAGGCTGGGATAGACCGAGCGGTACTCCGTGTCGAGAGCCCGGCGGACCTTCGGCAATTCCACGGCGAGCACCACGAGCGCGGCGCGCAGGGCGTCACGCTGCTCCGAGCTAACGGCTTCCCCGACATTCGGGTAGATCGACCGCGTCAACTGGCCGCGCAGCAAGGTGATGAACCCCGTGAGTTCGGCGCCGGTTGCCGAGGACAGTTGCAGGCGTTGCGCATTCACCGCATCAGCGAGCGCGAATGCGCGATCACCGACGTCTTTCCAGTTGTCCCACACCATCACGTCTTCCGTGATCTCCGCCGGCGGCGCGTACGCCTCGCCGGGGAGCAGCACGGGGGTGCTGGCTTGGGCGAGCGCTGCCTCGAACCGGGCGAGGCGTCCATAAAGATCCGCCACCGCCTCAGCGCGCCGTTCAGCCAGGCGCGGTGAATCCAAGCGCGGGGCGCGGGCGGCGATGTCGTCAGCGATCGCGCGCCGCAACGATTCATCCTGCCGGCCGAGCAGCGACTCCAACCGCGCGAAGCGGTCGCTTTCGTCGCGACGCTGCTCGCGGAGGGAGGAGCTCAGGATGTCGAGGCGTTGCACCAATTCGCGCTCGAGGCGATCGACGCGCGCTTCCAACCGATCAAGGCGCTGGTCATCGAGGGGGGTGATCGGCGCGGTGGTCATCACCGAGGAGACCATCTGCGCAGGAGCGGCGGCAGCCACCGAAGTGGCGCGGGAGGCGGGAGCGGCAGACTGCACCGGAGACGTTGCCACGGAGGACTTGCCTGTGTCACGCACCGCAGGGATCTGGAGGTTCGCGAAGCGTCCGCTCTGCAGCATCGATGGCGCCTTGCCGGACGCGATCAAGCCGCTGACCACCAGCACCACGGTTGCCACCGCCACGATGAGCCAGAGCAGCACGTCCATCAGATCGCCTCGGGATGTCGCCGATCACGGGCAGGCAGCGTGCCTTCCCGTCCCCTGCGAGCCATCAGACGATGGTTCGCAGGGGTGAGGTGCGCAATTACTCCGCCACCGACGGCAGACCGGAGAGCGCCGCGTCGATCTCCGACTGCGGGTGCTCGTAGTCCGGAAGATCGCCGGCGAGGTACTTGTCGTACGCGACGAGATCGAAGTGGCCGTGTCCGCAGAGGTTGAAGAGGATCGTCTTGTCCTCGCCAGCCTCCTTGGCCCGCAGCGCCTCCTCGATGGTGACGCGGATCGCGTGGCTCGGCTCGGGCGCAGGGAGGATTCCCTCGGTCCGCGCGAACAGCACGGCCGACTCGAACGCCGCGCGCTGCTTGACGGCCTCCGCCTCGATGATGCCCTGATCGTAGAGGAGGCTCACCAGCGGGGCCATGCCGTGGTACCGGAGGCCACCGGCATGGATCCCGGCCGGCATGAATGAGTGGCCGAGGGTGTGCATCTTGACGATCGGGGCCATCTTCGCGGTGTCGCCGTAGTCGTAGGCGTACACGCCACGGGTGAGCGTCGGGCAAGCGGCAGGCTCCACCGCGACGATGCGGGTCTTGCGACCCTTGGTGAGCTTCTCCTGGATGAAGGGGAAGGTGATGCCGGCGAAGTTCGATCCACCGCCGACGCATCCGACCACGACATCCGGGTAGGCGTCCGCCATCTCCATCTGCGCGACCGCTTCCTGCCCGACCACGGTCTGGTGCAGGAGCACGTGGTTCAGCACCGACCCGAGGGCGTACTTGGTGTCCTCACGGGTCGCGGCGTCCTCGACGGCCTCGGAAATCGCGATGCCGAGCGACCCGGTCGAATCCGGATCGGCAGCGAGGATCGCGCGGCCGGCGTTGGTGTCGAGGCTCGGCGAGGCGACGCACTGCGCCCCCCAGGTCTCCATCATCGCCCGCCGATATGGCTTCTGGGCGAAGGAGATCTTCACCATGTACACCTTGACATCGATGTCGAAGATCGATCCGGCGAAGGAGAGCGCACTCCCCCACTGTCCGGCACCGGTCTCGGTGGCAAGTCGCTCCACACCCTCCTGCTTGGCGTAATACGCCTGCGGCACCGCGGTGTTCGGCTTGTGCGAGCCAGCAGGGCTCGTTCCCTCGTACTTGTAGAAGATGCGCACGCCCTTGGGCAGCTCGAGCGCCTTCTCGAGGCGATGGGCGCGGTAGAGCGGCGTCGGGCGCCACAGCTTGTAGACCTCGAGGACCTCCTCCGGGATCGGGATGTACCGCTCGTTGGAGACCTCTTGCATGATGATCGCCATCGGGAACAACGGCGCCAGATCCCCCGGCCCGACCGGATCGAGGCGACCCGGGTGGAGCGGCGGCGGCGGCGGCGACGGCAGATCCGCGACGATGTTGTACCAACTTGTTGGGATGGCACTCTCCGGGAGAATGAACCGTGTGCCGTCCGCCATGTGGAGCTCCTTCCCGCCCACAACCTTGCGTGGGTCGTCCCGCCGATGCATGCGATGCCCGGGGCGGTGTGGTGACCAACCGTCGGGCGCTCACCGGATGGTACGGGTGGCCCTGAGGGAGGGCAACTGATCAGGACCTTCGGGGGGAACGTTCGCCGATGCTACACTCCCTTTCATAGGTTGCAAGCCGCGATTTCCCACTCAGCGGCGCGGTGGCTGACACCTCATGAGGAGGGTTCCGATGGCAATTCCCGTCCCATCACGCGCCAAAGGCCAGAACGGACGCGGCATGTCCGAAGCAGGCGCGGTGCTGGCGAGCGAATTGAACCGCCGCATCGAGGGCGAAGTGCGCTTTGATCGCACCTCCCGCATGCTCTATTCGACCGATGCCTCCAACTACCAGATTGAACCGCTCGGGGTGGTGATCCCCAAGACCTCGGAGGATGTCGTCGCCGCAGTCGAGCTCGCGGTCTCGCACGGGGTGTCGATCTTGCCTCGCGGTTCCGGGTCGGGCCTGGCCGGGCAGACACTTGGCACCGGCATGGTGATCGACTCGTCCAAATACCTGACCAAGGTGCTCGAAGTCGATGCCGAGGCCCGATTGGTCACGACACAGCCCGGCATCAGCATCGACCAACTCAACAAACTCCTGAAGCCGAATGGCGTCATGTTTGGCCCTGACCCGGCCTCCGCCGAACGTGCCACCATCGGCGGCGTGGTCGGCAACAACGCCACCGGCGCCCACTCCATCCTCTATGGCATGACCAGCGACAACGTGCGCGCCGCCAAGGTGCTGCTCGCCGATGGCAGCATCGTCGACCTCGAACCCGGCACGCCGGAGCAACTTGCTGCCCGTGCCCGGCACGACGACGCCCTAGGCATCCTTCTTGGCACGTTGTTGGCGTTCCGTGATCAGTATGGCGACCTCATCAAGCGCGACTTCCCGCCGCACTGGCGACGCGCCACCGGATACTCGCTCGACCAACTGGTCAAGCCCGATGACCAATTCAATCCGGCCCGTCTCGTCGTGGCGTCGGAGGGCACGCTCGGCACGCTGCTCAGCGTGACGCTTGACCTGCAGCCGACGCCGAAGAAAACCGGCCTCGTGATGCTGCAGTTCGCCGACCTCGTGAAGTCGATGGAGGCCACCCCGGCGATCCTCGAGAGCGAACCGTCAGCGGTCGAGTTGATGGACCGCTTCCTCATCAACCTCACGCGCTCGCAACCCGGCTACGCCAAGCAGATCTCGCTCATCCACGGCGATCCGGCGGCCGTCCTGGTCGTGGAGTTCTACGGCGAGGACGAGCGCGAACTCACCCAGAAATTCGATCGCCTGCAAGCGATCCTCGATCGCCATCAGGTCAAACTGATCACGGAACCGCTGCGGGTGCTCGATGCCACAGTGCAGGCGGATGTCTGGACCGTGCGCAAGGCGGGCCTCGGCTTGCTGATGAGCATCAAGGGCGACTACAAGCCGATCCCGGTGATCGAGGACGTCTCGGTGCCGGTGGAGCATCTTGCCGCGTATGTGGAGGCGGTGCTGCGCTTGGTCGCCAAGTACGGCACGGAAGCCACCTTCTACGCTCACGCCTCGGCCGGCTGTCTCCATGTGCGACCGCTGATCAACCTGAAGACGCTCGAAGGCGTCACCGCGATGAAGGAGATGGCCTACGCCGCCGCCGAGCTCGCCCACCAGTTCGGTGGGGTGATGTCCGGCGAGCACGGCGACGGCCTCCAGCGCTCAGAGCTCAACCCGACGATCTTCGGCAAGGAACTCTATGGCGCGATGGTCGAGTT
Source organism: bacterium (assembly GCA_029977305.1). GTDB lineage: Bacteria > Chloroflexota > Chloroflexia > Thermomicrobiales > UBA6265 > CADCWF01. The sequence continues at coordinate 4,523 of JAPOLF010000049.1, forward strand.
CAAGACCATCTGGGACCCGCAGGGCCTGATGAATCCCGGCAAGAAGGTGCACGGACCGGACATGACCGAGCACCTCCGCTTCGGACCGGATTACAAGGCGCGCGAGCCGAAGACCTATCTCGACTTCTCCGAGGAGGGCGGCTTTCTCCGCGCGGTGGAGATGTGCAACGGGGCCGCGGTCTGCCGCAAGTTGAAGGCGGGCACGATGTGTCCGTCGTTCATGGCAACGAAGGATGAGGCCGACAGCACCCGCGGTCGTGCCAACGCACTGCGCAACGCGCTCGCCGGGCGTGTCTTCGATCCGAGCGAATTCACCTCGCAGGAGGTGTATGACACGCTCGATCTCTGCCTGAGCTGCAAGGCGTGCAAGACGGAGTGCCCATCCAGTGTGGACATGGCCAAGATCAAAACCGAGTTCCTTCAGCAGTACCACGACCAGCACGGTGTGCCGATGCGGTCCAAGGTCTTCGGCAACATCCACCTCATCTCGAAGTTGGCCGCGCCGGTCGCGCCGGTCGCCAATGCGATGATGGCAACGCCGCTCGCGAAGCCGATGATGCATGCGCTTGGTGTGGCACCGCAGCGCAAACTGGCACCATTCGCGGCCCGGCCGTTTGATGTGCGGTGGCGCGACTACAAGCAGGGGTCGGGCAGCGCTCCGCGGCAGACCCGCGGCACGGTGGTCTACTTCCATGACACCTTCGCCACCTACAACTACCCACAGATCGCGGTCTCGGCTGTGCGGCTGCTCGAAGCGGCGGGATTTGACGTGGTGGTCGAGGAGCGGCGCGCCTGTTGCGGTCGTCCGATGCTGTCCAAGGGGATGATCAAGGAGGCGAAGGAACTCGCCAAGCGCAATGTTGAGGTGCTCGCCCCGTATGCGCGTGAGGGAATTGCGATTGTCGGCACCGAGCCGAGCTGCATCCTCACGCTGCGCGATGAGTACCGCGACATGCTGCCGAACGAACCAGATGTCGCAGCGTTGGCGTCGCAGGCGTTCATGATCGACGAGTACCTCGCCAAGCTCGCTGCTTCGGGCGACCTCGGCATCGGGTGGAAGGCGGGCAGCGGCCCCGATGTGCTCTTCCATGGCCACTGCCACCAGAAGGCAATCATCGGCATCGGTCCGAGCCTCGCCATCCTCAAGGCCGCGGGCTGCACCGTGACCGAGAGCGGCGCAGGCTGCTGCGGCATGGCGGGGTCGTTCGGGTACGAAGCAGAGCATTACGACGTGTCGAAGAAGATCGGCGAGGAGCGACTCTTCCCCGCCGTGAACGCCGCCGCGAAACAGACGGTCATCGCAATCGCCGGGGTGAGTTGCCGACAGCAGGTGGAGCACTTCACCGATCGCTCCACGCGGCACATCGCGGAGGTTCTTGCTGAACGGATCGACCCGAATCACGTGTGGCGTCCGGCTGCTGCGGCGGACTAACCCTGCACACGGAGACAAGGTGAAGGCCACCTGCAACTGCAGGTGGCCTTCGCGTGTGTCTAAAGGAACTTGACTGTCTAGACGCGCGAGCTCACTGCCAACTGCGTGGCCGTCAGCCAAATCTCGGCTTCAACAACCGCCAGCGGGCCGCCATCGACAATCCCGCCCAAGGTCGCGGCGGTCCAGTCCTTTGCAGCCGCGGTCGACGCTTCAGCGCCTTCCTTGGTGGTGAACACCGCGATCGCCAAGTGCTGGTTGTCGCCCGGATTCGCGAAGAAGTACTGCACGAACCCCTCGACCGATTGGATGATCGGGACATACCCCTCCTGGACCAGCTTGGTGAAGGCGGCGTAGTCCGTGCCCTCGACCAGCTTCCAGGCACGAACCGTGACGTAACCGGTCTGTGCGCTCACCGCAGCGTCCCCGCTGTCCTGCGCGGACGCCACGTGTTGCAACCCTCCCGCCAGTGCGCCGAGCAGCATCGCTGCGCCGAATCCCCGCCGATTGAGCTCCGTCTCGAATCCCATGATCACCCTCCTCACCATCCACGCCAGCGGCAGCCAACTTCTCGACCCAGTAAGACCGGGTCTCCCGCTAGTCTGCACCACACCCCAACATCATGTCATTTCGGGCGTCCACCACAAGCGTGCCCGCAGCGACGGCGTCATCAGGTTGCTTGGACGCCGACGTCACCATCCAAGCGATCAAAGGCATGGGTCAGGCGATCGAGGCGCTTCGACTCCTCGCGGAGGAGGCGTTCGTAGTGGTCCTCGTGTTGCTCAAAGACGGGTTCGCCCGCGCGGTACCGCTCGAAGTGAGCCCACATTGCCCCGCGCTGCACGTGGAGCAGTTGGGTGCGCAGGCGTTCGATCTCATCGTCCAGGCGCGCTAGCTCGGCGCGGGCCCACCGCAGACGATCCGCCAACGGACGCTCGAGGAATCCGGGGGTGGCAACCTCCGTCTCCTGCATCAAGTTGACCAGCGACTCGAGGTCGTGTGCGGCGTAGGCCGTGTTCACGCGCTGCATCAAGGCCTCGCGACGGGCCTGGTCCTCCGCATCCTCCGACAAATCGGGATGGGCACGTTTCGCGAGTTCCCGATAGAGCCGACGCACCTGATCGCGCCGCTCCGGGCCAGAGGGGGGCACGGCTCGAGCAGCCTGCGCGTCGACCGCTGCTTCGCCGATGGGCGCACCTCGGTGCTCCGCGGCGGGCGGCGTGCCGGCGTCCCATGCCACCTTGGCTGCCTTCTCCAGCTCCGGCAAGTCGAATTCGGCATCGAGTTCGGTCTCTTCTAGGATCTCCTGGAGGTCCTCTTCATCTTCTGGTTCGAGCCTCCAGATTGCCTCGATGAGCTGCTGTTGGACCGCATGGACTGCCTCCGCGATCCTGGTGTAATCGGCGACCAAGGTGCCAAGCCTGGTCTGCCACTCGCGTTCGAACGCGCCCAGTTCAGCCGTGATGGCGTCAGCCTCGGCCGCCAAGGCATCGATGCGCTGCCGCCGTCGCAAGTGGGCGGCGAGCAGCGAAGCGTAGGCCTCCTCATCGGCGGCCGGTGCCGGCACCACCGACTGGCTTGACGGGTGTGTTTGCGGCGCTCGTCGCGGTCTCGCCACGAATGGCACTCCCTCTTGCCGTCTCTCTCCCATGCTGGCCGACCGTCCAAGTCCACCAGCTGTTGTTTGGTGCGCGGGACTGTGTGATCCATCGTCCGGATGGCCCGGGAACCGGGGTATAGTTTGCGCTGCCCGCCCGCCCGACGGGCCAGTTGACGGTATCGCGAGGACCTCGGGCTAGATCGGCGCGATCCATGGCAACCGCGGAGGCGAAATTCGATGGCCCTTGACGTTGCGGATCCGGGACTCTCCATCCCGGCGAATTTGCCTGACGAACATGGCCGATTCGGGCAGTTCGGCGGGAAGTATGCGCCAGAGACCCTGATGCCCGCCCTCGATGAACTCGAGACCGCCTACCACGAGGCGATGCTCGATCCTGCCTTCGCTGCCGAGTTGAAGGTGCTGTCTCGCTACTTCGTCGGCCGCCCCACCCCGCTCTACCACGCGAAGCGGTTGAGCGAGATCGCCGGCGGCGCGCAGATTTGGTTCAAGCGCGAAGACCTCGCCCACACCGGGGCGCACAAGATCAACAACGCCCTCGGGCAGGGCCTGCTCGCCAAGCGGATGGGCAAGCCCCGCGTCATCGCCGAGACCGGGGCCGGTCAGCACGGCGTCGCCACAGCAACGGTCTGCGCCTTGCTTGGCCTCGAGTGTGTGGTCTACATGGGTGAGGTGGACGTCGCTCGCCAATCCCCGAACGTCTTCCGCATGAAGCTGCTCGGCGCCGAGGTGCGCCCGGTCACGTCCGGTTCGCGCACGCTCAAGGATGCACTCAACGAAGCGGTCCGGGACTGGGTCACCAACGTCGACAACACGTTCTACATCATCGGCACTGTTGCCGGAATGCACCCCTACCCGATGATCGTGCGCGACTTCCAATCGGTGATCGGTCGCGAGGCCCGCGCCCAGTGCATCGAGTTCCTCGGACGCATGCCGGACTACGTCGTGGCGTGTGTCGGTGGCGGATCGAACGCGATGGGGATCTTCCACGCCTTCGTGCACGATCCCGACGTCGCCTTGATCGGCGTCGAGGCGGGAGGCCATGGCCTCGCCTCGGGGATGCATTCCGCGTCACTCGTTGCGGGGGAAGTTGGTGTCCTCCACGGATCGAAGTCCTACGTGCTGCAAGACGCGCATGGGCAGATCCGCGAGGCGCACTCCATCTCCGCCGGCTTGGACTACCCGGGTGTCGGTCCGGAACTCGCCTATCTCAAAGACATGGGACGCGCCTCGTTCGTGGCGATCACCGATGACGAAGCCCTCGAGGGATTCCAGCTGCTCTGCCGCAAGGAGGGCATCATCCCGGCGCTCGAATCCTCCCACGCGGTGCAATACGCGATGGCCCTCGCCAAGGAAGTCGGCGACCCCGAGAAGATGATCCTCGTCAACCTCTCCGGCCGCGGAGACAAGGATCTGAACACGGTGTCGCAGGCGTTGGGGGTCAGTCTGTGACCGGCAGCAGGATTCCGGGAGCGTTCGCGCAGGCCAAAGCAGAAGGCCGCACCGCCATCATCCCGTTCCTCACCGCGGGGTTCCCCACGCTCGCCGAGAGCGAGGAGATCTTCCTCGCGATGGTGCGCGGCGGCGTCGATGCGATCGAGGTGGGGGTCCCGTTCTCCGACCCGCTCGCTGATGGCGCAACTATCCAGCGCTCCAGCGAGGTGGCCATTGCCAATGGCGTCAGCCTCGACGACTGCATCTCCTTGGTCCGCCGCCTCCGGGAGACCCACGGCGTCACCATCCCGCTGATCCTCATGGGGTACTACAACCCCATCTTCCACTACGGGTGCGAGCAGTTCGCGCACGACGCCGCTGCCGCTGGGGTCGACGGGGTGATCGTGCCCGACCTTCCGACCGAGGAGAGCGATGACCTCCTCGCCGCCTGTCGTGCTCATGGCATCGACTTCATCTTCCTGCTCGCCCCGACCTCCACCGACCAACGCATCTCCGATGTCGCGGAGCGCGCCAGCGGGTACATCTACTGCGTGTCGCTGACGGGTGTCACCGGAGGCCGCAGTTCGTTGCCGGATCTGGGCCCCTATCTCGCCCGTGTGCGCGAAAAGTCGACCCTGCCACTCGCCATCGGTTTCGGCATTTCCACGCCCGATCACATTCGCCAAGTGGCGGCAGTGGGCGATGGAGCGATCATCGGGAGCGCCCTCATCAACGTGGTGGAGCAGGCACCCGAGGGCGGACGCGCAGCCGCAGCCGAATCCTTCATCCGGGGACTTGCAGACGCGGCCAAGTCCTGACACCGTATAGCAGGCACAGCAAGCGACGGGGAGGTCGGAAGGTGGTCTGTCGAGGCATCCGGGGAGCAACAACCGTCAGCGCGAACACCGCCGAGGACATCCTCGAGGCCACGACCGAGATGCTGCAGGCGCTGATCGCGCTCAATGACCTGCGAGACCCGGACGTGATCGCCAGTGCCTACTTCACCACGACCCCGGATCTCACCGCGACCTTTCCCGCCATCGCCGCGCGCGATCTCGGCTGGACCGAGGTCGCCCTGATGTGCGGCCATGAAATGGAAGTCCCAGGTGCCCTCGAGCGCGTCGTGCGGGTGCTCCTCCACGTGAACACCGAGCGCTCCGCCAAGGAGATCCGCCACGTCTATCTCAAGGACGCCAAGATCCTGCGTCCGTCGTGGTCGATCGAAGACGAGGAACTCGCCCGCGCCCTCAGCATGTAGCGGGAGAACCTTCCGGCGGGCCCACAGGCGCGTTGCCTCATCTGATGGGCTGTGCTACCCTCGCCCAATGTACGTACACTCCCGGCCACTCCGCAGTCGCCCCGGGGGATCCTCGTGACCCGCATCATCGCCTTCTTCAACCAGAAGGGTGGCACCGCCAAGACCACGAGCACACTGAACGTCGCCGCCGCCTTGGCTGAGCGCGACCGCTATGTGCTGTGCATCGACCTCGACCCGCAGGCCAGTCTCACGATGGCGTCCGGGGTCAACGTGGCGTCGTTGGAAGCCTCGGTCTACGACCTGCTGGTCGATGAGGAGCAGACGGTCGAACGCCTTGCCTCGCCAACGAGGATCCACGGCGTCGATCTGGTTCCCTCGCATCCCGACCTCGCAGCGGCGGAATTGGAATTGCTCAATGTTCTCGAACGCGAGCGCCAACTGGAGCGACGCATCGCCCAATCCGATCTCTCCCCATTTGATTACGTCCTCATCGACGCGCCGCCCGCACTGAACGTGCTCTCGATCAACATCCTCGTCGCCGCGGACGAACTGGTGATCCCGATCGAACCGCACCCACTTTCGCTGATGGTGCTGCGGCGCCTGTTCGAGACCATCACCAAGGTGCAACGCCTCAATCCGCGGTTGCGCGTCGTCGGCTTCCTTCCGACCAAGGTGCACCACTCCTCACGACTCGCCCACGACATGCTCGAAACACTGACTGAGGAGTTCCCCGACCTACCGCTGCTTCCTTCCATCCCGCTCTCCGTGCGCGGCGCCGAATATGCGGCGGAGCGCACGAGCATTCTGCAGTACATGCCGAAATCCCCCATCGCCGAGGCCTACCGCTCAGTCGGGGCGTGGCTCGATGCCGACCAGCCTGCTTCGACGGGAGCGCCCCGTGGCTGACAAGGGCAAGGGCAGCAAGCGCCGCTTCACCATCGACGACCTCTTCACCGACGGGCGACCTCAGGCGCAAGGGGTCACCGACCTCGCCAACGCCAAGGAAATCCGGCTTGATCGTGTCGTCGCCGACCCCGCGCAACCGCGCCGCACCTTCGATCAGGAGAAGCTCGAGGAACTTGCGGCATCCATCCGGCAGGAGGGGTTGCTGCAGCCCATCGCCGTCCGCTTCGATGCCGAGCAGGACGTCTACATCATCATCCACGGCGAGCGTCGCTGGCGCGCGTCGCGGCTTGCGGGCAAGGAGACGGTCGCGGCGAT